>JBGTDF010000225.1:0-3279 GCA_041748455.1 Planktosalinus sp. | reverse complement strand
GTTGCTTTGCCTGAAAATGAAGGAGAATTGCCCATTGAACAGGAGGGTTTTTTATAGACTTCCAAAGGCCATACCTTTCGATTGCAATAAAATTCATTTCATTGCGATATCTTATTATTTACATTAAATTATATTAAATTTGCAACACCTAAAAAAGAGGTAGGTTATGATAGAAAAATTGCAAATTGTAAAACAACGCTTTGATGAAATTGGAGATTTAATTATCCAGCCGGATGTTATTTCAGATCAAAAGCGCTATGTTCAATTAAATAAAGAATATAAAGACTTGCGCAAGTTGATGGAAAAAAGGGAGGAATACCTCACCTTATTCAACAACCTGAAGGAAGCTAATGAAATAATTTCTGTCGGAAGCGATCCGGAAATGGTAGAAATGGCCAAAATGCAACAGGAAGAAGCAAAATCAAGGTTGCCTAAACTGGAAGACGAGATTAAATTTCTTTTAATTCCGAAAGACCCCGAAGATGCCAAGAATGTGGTTGTTGAGATTCGTGCCGGTACCGGTGGGGACGAAGCAAGTATTTTTGCCGGCGATTTATACCGAATGTATTCTAAATATTGCGAGAGCAAAAACTGGAAAACAACAGTTTTGGATTTAAGTGAAGGAACAAATGGCGGATTTAAAGAAATCCAGTTTGAAGTTAACGGGGAAGATGTTTATGGTACCCTTAAGTTTGAAGCCGGTGTACATCGTGTGCAACGCGTGCCGCAAACCGAAACACAAGGCAGGGTACATACCAGCGCAGCAACCGTTATGGTACTTCCTGAAGCCGAAGAAGTAGATGTACATATCGATCCAAAAGATGTAAGAATAGATTTCTTTTGTTCTTCTGGTCCCGGCGGACAGTCAGTAAACACGACCTATTCGGCGGTGCGATTAACGCATTTACCTACCGGCCTTGTTGCCCAATGTCAGGACGAAAAATCCCAGCATAAAAACAAAGACAAAGCCTTTAAGGTTTTACGTTCGAGGCTTTATGATATCGAATTGGCCAAACGTCAGGAAGAAGATGCCGCTAAAAGAAACTCCCAGGTGAGCAGTGGTGACCGAAGTGCAAAAATTAGGACCTATAACTATTCCCAGGGAAGGGTTACAGACCACAGGATAGGATTAACCCTCTATGATTTGGGCAATATTATCAATGGCGATATTCAGCGAATTATTGACGAATTACAATTAGTGGACAATACCGAAAAATTGAAAGTGAATAGCGATGTTTTTTAATTGCAGATAAAATCCAAAAAAAATGACCCGGGAATTTTTAATAGAGCAAATCAAAAAAAAGCAATCCTTTCTATGTATTGGCCTAGATGCTGATTTGCAAAAAATTCCCATAAAACACCTAGATATTGACGACCCTGTCTTTGATTTTAACAAAGCAATTATTGACGCCACCCATCATCTTGCAGTAGCTTATAAACCCAACACTGCATTCTATGAAGCTAATGGTGTGAACGGTTGGGAATCCCTTCAGAAAACCATCAATTATCTCAATCAACATTATCCTGAAATATTGACCATTGCCGATGCAAAAAGAGGGGACATAGGAAACACATCCGCTATGTATGCCAAAGCTTTTTTTGAGGATATGGCATTTGACGCCGTCACGGTCGCTCCTTATATGGGAAAAGATTCCATAGAGCCTTTTCTTGCATACGAAGATAAATTTACCATTCTCCTCGCACTGACTTCCAATGAAGGGGCATTTGATTTTCAAACCCTGGAGACCGGCGGGCAAGAATTTTACAAAAAAGTACTTGAGGTATCAACAGGGTGGAAGAATTCCGGAAACCTTATGTATGTAGTAGGGGCCACAAAAACAACTTATTTTAAGGAAATAAGATCCATAATACCCAATAGTTTTTTATTGGTTCCGGGAGTAGGGGCACAAGGCGGAAGTCTGGAAGAAGTTTGTATGTACGGAATGAATAAAGATATTGGCTTATTGATTAATTCCTCACGAGGCATTCTTTATGCCTCGGGCGAAAAGGATTTTGCACAAAAAGCACGGGAAGAAGCCGCAAAACTTCAAAAAGAAATGGCAGCTATTCTAAGTGCCAAAAAAGCAGAAAAATAATTTAGTATGCAGGTGAAAGATCAGATGCAAAGAACGGTAATCCTTCCGGGAGTACCACAACGCATTGTTTCTTTAGTTCCTTCCCAGACAGAATTACTCGTGGATTTAGGTTTAAAGGATTCTCTGGTGGGAATCACTAAATTCTGTGTGCATCCTGAAAATCTGCGAAAAGAAAAAACTATTGTCGGTGGCACCAAAAATGTTCACTTTTCCAAAATAAAAAATCTGAGTCCTGACATTATTCTTTGCAACAAAGAAGAAAATACAGAGGAAATGGTGCATGAACTTGAAAAAATAACACCGGTCTGGATAAGTGACATTGTAACTATAGAAGATTGTTTAATTATGATAACTTCTTTTGGAGTACTTTTTCAAAAAGAAGAGAGAGCATTGGTTTTGACTCAAAATATAAATAAAGAGTTAATTGCCTTTCGGAATTTTATGAAAGGTAAGCCTGTGTATAGAACGGCATATTTAATTTGGAAAAAACCCTATATGGCAGCAGGGGCAAATACTTTTATAAATTACCTTTTGGAATTAAATAATCTGGAGAATGTTTTCAAATACAACAATCAAAGATATCCCGAAATAAAAAAAGAAGATTTAGTACAAGCAGAGGTATTATTACTTTCTTCTGAACCTTATCCCTTTAAAATTAAGCATTGCCAGGAGTTGGAGAAAGTGTATAGGCATAGTAAAGTAATGATAGTGGATGGAGAATATTTTAGCTGGTATGGATCCAGACTGATTAAAGCATTTACTTATTTTAAGAAGCTACAGTTTCAATTTTTTTAAAAAGATAAATTTCCTTCCCGAATTTGGTTTAATTCGTTTTTTATGCGGCAAGCTTCTTCGTGGGCTTTGTCACTTTTTTCTTTATCCTTTAGGGCAAGTTCATAAGATTTTCGCATAAGACGTATATAACGATCCTGAAGAATTTGGATTTTTTCCTTGTGTTTAAACCAGTTATTCATGTGCTTGAAAATTACCGTACAAAGATACACCCTAGAGTCCATGTAAAATACTAAGAGTAGGTTAAGGGAATTATAAAATTACCTTTAAAACTTGATAAACAGGAGGTTTATCTATCCTGTAATGCAAAAACACGACGAAGTAAGTCTGTAGTGCGGGCTGCAAAATTATTTCTGATTTCTTTTTCTTCCACAGCAATCATATTAAAAAC
>JBGTDF010000224.1:0-10581 GCA_041748455.1 Planktosalinus sp. | reverse complement strand
TTGGCAAAGGTTTCTATAAAATTGGATTCTTTGACCTCGACTTAAAATTCCTGATAAAATATAATAACTATGAAGGAATCCGTTCCGGATTGGGAGGTGTTACAAATGAAGAGCTTTCAGAAAAATTTAATGTTGGCGGTTATATTGTAAGAGGTTTTAAAGACAAGGAATTTAAGTACCAACTCGCCACTAATTTTTTACTTCTGAAAGAAACAAATACCATTCTGGGACTTGCATATACCAGTGATGTTACGGAAACAGGAACCAATAATTATTTAAACAGCCGCAGGACTTTTTCCCTTTTTGAACCAAGACTGGTTAACATCACACAGTTTTATAAGCATAAGACATATCAAACTAATTTACAACACCAGATCAATCCAAAAATCAGTACGGAACTTCAACTTTCCAATAGCGATATAGAACAAACCATTCCTTACACATTTATAAATGATGGTATTGCATATACTGACTACACATTAAGTGAAGCCAAAGCAGGTGTTTTATGGACCCCTTTTGGGAAATATATAGAAACACCTTTAGGCATCAACGAATATGAAGTGGGTTTCCCAAGGATTTCTACACAAATCACACAGAGTTTTAAAGATGTGTTCAACAGTGATTTTAACTACACTAAATTAGATGTAAAAATTGACCATCAAATAGAACATATCAATCAGTCTTTTACCGAAATAGTTTTTGAAGGGAATGCCGGCTTTGGGAATATTCCGTTGACGCATACGTACCATGCTTATCCAAACAGCCCAAATAAAGAAGGCATATTCAACCGATTTTCTGTTGCCGGGACACGCAGTTTTGAAACGATGTATTTTGGCGAATTTTTCTCAGATAAATTGGCCAGTGTCCAAATAAAACACCAATTGAAACCTTTTGTAATTTCAGCGAGGTTCAAGCCTGAACTGGTTTTGATTACCAGACATGCCATTGGTGGATTTAAAAATACAGAGAACCATCAGGATATTTTCTTTAATACTTTAGAACAAGGATATTCAGAATCCGGGTTTGAGATCAATAAACTGCTATTTGGTTTTGGGTTGAGTTTTGCTTACCGTTATGGCGCATATCACCTGCCGGAATTTGAAGATAACATTTCCGTAAAATTTACTTTTAACCTGCAACTGTAAATAAACAGGTTTTAAAAAAGGGTATTTTTATTAAAAAGAGTTTGGTTCCCCACCCTGTTTTTATTTTCTATTGTCTAATTTTGCAGCTGTTTTAAAAACGTTATGAGTAAACGCCTTACTGCTAATAAATCCAGTGTTTTTTGGAGTACTCTCGCCCGGTTGATCCTAAGAAACCGAACATTGTTTTTAGTTGCAATAGTTGCCGTAACCATTTTTCTGGCGATGCAATGGCAACATATGCGGTTTTCAAATACCGAAGCCAATTTACTTCCTGACGACCATCCCATAAATCTGGAATACCAGGCGTTTTTGGATATTTTTGGGGAAGAAGGAACCCTGATAGTGGTAGGTGTGAAAGATTCTACTCTCTTCACCCCTGAAAAATTACAAGCCTGGAACACGCTTTCCAATACCTTAAACAGCTTTCCGGAAGTAGAGATGACTATCTCTTTAGCAAACCTAAAAAAGCTGGTTAAAGAAGAGGATTCAGAACGATTTACGATGGTGCCTTTTATGTCTGATTCGGTTTTAACCAAAGAGAAAGCACTTAGATACCAAAATGAACTTTACCAAAAACTTCCATTTTATGAGGGACTCGTTTACAGCCCGAATAAACAGGGTGTTCGCACAGCGATTTATTTAAAAGAAGACCTTTTAAACACTTCAGCAAGAAAAGATTTTATTTTAAATGATCTTATTCCTTTAATTGAAGACTTTGAAAACAAGCATGATATGCAGGTGCATACTTCGGGAATGCCTTACATACGTACACTGAATTCCCAAAACATTGTCGATGAAATAGGGATGTTTATTGCCGCCGCATTGTCATTGACTGCTTTATTGTTTTTCTTCTTTTTCCGTTCTTTTAGGGCAACTTTAATCACCATGGTCACCGTTATTGTGGGTGTAATGTGGTGCTTTGGAATTTTAGGATTACTTAAATATGAAATTACCGTTCTCACGGCATTAATACCCCCATTGATTATTATCATTGGGGTCGCAAACTGTATTTTCCTCATTAACAAATACCAGCAGGAAATTAAACTGCACGGCAATCAGGCAAAATCATTGCAACGGGTAATTACCAAAATAGGTAATGCAACCTTGCTCACAAATGCTACAACCGCATCGGGTTTTGCCACGTTTATATTGACCCAAAGCAAGCTTCTGAGTGAATTTGGTACTGTTGCATCCATCAGTATTTTATCTGTATTTGTATTGTCTTTATTGACGATACCCATTATTTACAGCTATTTGCCCGTTCCGAAATACAAACATTTAAAGCATTTAAACAAAAACTGGATAAGCAAACTCGTCGCGTGGCTTCAGCATATGGTAAAAACCCGACGTGTTACTATCTATATTACTACAGTTTGCCTTTTATGTTTAAGCATTATAGGGATTTATACCATTAAGATTTCAGGGAGTATCATAGAAGACATGCCTAACAGTGCCCCATTCTTTAAAGATATCCGGTTTTTTGAAAAGGAATATGACGGCATCATGCCCTTGGAAATTCTTATCGACACAAAACGTAAAGAGGGTGCTATGGCGGCAGCTAATTTGCGCAGGATGGATGAACTTCAGGAATACATTCAAAGTGTCCCGGAATATTCAAAACCCCTCTCTGTTGTGGAGATTGTGAAATATGCAAAACAAGCCTACTATAACGGCAATCCCGAATATTACCAATTGCCGACTTCGCAGGAGCGCAATTTTATACTTCCCTATGCAAAAAACAGTATCAGTGAAACCAATTTACTGGAAAGCTACATAGATTCTACCGGTCAATTTGCCCGTATCACCACATTTATGAGAGATACAGACACAGAGCGCATGAAACGTATGGAAGAAGATTTACGTGCAGAGATTGCCACTATTTTTCCGGAAGACCGCTATGAAGTTTCCGTTACCGGAAAAGCGATTATGTTTCAAAAAGGTACAGATTATCTCGTAAAAAACCTGATTATCTCCCTCTCCCTGGCCATCTTTTTAATTGCTTTGTTTATGGCGTGGATGTTCCGAAGTTTTAGAATGATTATTATATCACTGATCCCCAATTTGCTTCCGCTGTTGATTACAGCAGGATTAATGGGCTTTTTAGGAGTGCCTATAAAACCTTCCACAATACTGGTTTTTAGTATTGCTTTTGGTATTTCTGTGGATGACACCATTCATTTCCTTGCAAAATACAGGCAGGAACTTATAGCTTCCAATTGGAAGATCAAGCAATCTGTCTATGCTGCGTTGCGGGAAACCGGTGTGAGCATGTTTTATACGTCCATTATTTTATTCTTTGGGTTTTCAGTATTTATGATTTCCAGTTTTGGTGGAACCGTTGCCCTTGGCGGACTGGTTTCAGCGACCTTGCTTTTTGCCATGCTTTCCAATTTATTGTTGCTGCCTTCTTTGTTGCTTTCGCTCGAAAAGAGCATAGCAAACAAAAAAACTTTGAAAGAGCCGGCTTTGGATATTATTCCGGAAGAAGAGGTGTAGTTGTTATAAACATCTCCCATTCCTTTCAAAATCACCTATTTGTTTTGAATAAAACTTATGCTTAAATTGAAAATCATACATTTGGAGTGATTTACGTATATTTGTGTATCAAAATATTATTTTATGGAAGTCTTGGAATTAAGAAAAAAACTCATCGAACAATTCAATTTATTCCTACAAGATGATTCAAAACTTGTAACCTTAAATGGTATTTTTGATTCTATGAATGCTGTTGATTCCTCTTCTTTGGTTCCTGATTCCCATTATGAGATTGTAGAAAAACGAAGACAGGAGTTTCATGCCGGAGAAACAAAAGGTTTAACTTGGGACGAGGTAAAACTAAATTTGAAGAAGAAAAATGGCTTCTAGCTTATTATTGAACCCGAAGCTCAAATTGAAATTGAAGATGCCATTAATTGGTATGAAAATAAACAAGTGGGATTAGGTGCAAATTTTTTAAATTATTTGGACGGTTATTTCCAAACCCTAAAAAATGAAAAGGCATTATTTGAAATAAAAAGAAAGCCGGTTTTTAGAAAATTTCCCTTTAAAAAATTTCCTTATATAATAATTTACGAAAAATTCCAAAATCAAATTATTATATATTCTGTTTTTAATACATCTCAAGACCCTATTAAAAAAAGAAAGTAATTAATTGATTGGAATAGGATATGCTTAGTTTAACCAATAACTATAACACGCTTATATCTCTTATTTTTCTACTTGTAATCTACCAATCTTCAAACTATCTTTGCGACTTAAATTTTTCAACACATGAAACACAAAAAAGTTATAGCGTTACTGAATTCAGAGCCCTCTTTGTTTGAAATGAATGTTAAAGGATGGGTGCGCTCGTTCCGAAGCAATCGATTTATAGCATTAAATGACGGTTCGACCATAAAAAATATACAGTGTGTTGTGGATTTTGAAAAATTTGAGGAAGCCCTCTTAAAGCGGGTAACCGTGGGCGCTGCAATTTCCGTAACCGGAGTTTTGACCGAAAGTCAAGGCCAGGGACAAGCTGTGGAAATACAGGTAAGCAAAATAGAAATCTTAGGGGATGCAGATACCGAAGAGGTAAAACTTACGATCCTTTCTCCTAAAAGGCATTCTCTCGAAACATTAAGGGAACAAGCACACCTTAGGGTCAGGACCAATACTTTCAGTGCGGTGATGCGCGTGCGTTCTGCATTGTCTTTTGCCATACACCAATACTTTCAGAAAAACGGTTTCTTTTATGTGAACACGCCCATTATAACCGGTAGTGACGCAGAAGGCGCCGGCGAAATGTTCAAAGTAACTGCTTTGGATTTAGAAAATGTACCTAAAAACGAAGACGGCAGCATCAATTTTAAAGAAGATTTCTTCGGCAAGGAAACCAACCTTACCGTAAGTGGCCAACTGGAAGCAGAGACTTTTGCGATGGCACTGGGTCAGGTGTATACTTTTGGGCCAACCTTTAGGGCTGAAAATTCAAATACTTCAAGGCACCTGGCAGAATTCTGGATGATTGAGCCGGAGGTAGCATTTAATGATTTAGCTGCAAATATGGACCTTGCGGAAGATTTTATTAAATATGTCATTCAATATGCTTTGGATAACTGCAAAGACGATCTGGAATTTCTTCAGGAACGTTTGGCACAGGAAGACAAAACAAAACCCGAAGCAGAACGCAGCGGGATGCTTTTACAGGACAAACTTGGGTTTGTTTTGGAAAACCATTTTAAACGTGTAAGCTATACCGAAGCTATCGATATCCTGAAAGATTCCAAACCCAATAAGAAGAAACAGTTCAAGTATATTATTGAAGAATGGGGTGCAGATTTGCAAAGCGAGCACGAACGCTTTTTAGTGGAAAAACACTTTAAATGCCCGGTGATTTTATTTGATTATCCGGCAAAAATCAAAGCATTTTACATGCGTTTGAATGAAGATAAAAAAACCGTAAGGGCGATGGATATTCTTTTTCCGGGAATTGGAGAAATTGTAGGCGGCTCACAACGTGAAGAGCGGTATGATGTACTCAAGCAGAAAATCGCTGATATGGGTATTGATGAAAAAGAATTGTGGTGGTACCTGGAAACGAGGAAATTTGGCACTGCAATACACAGTGGTTTTGGTTTAGGTTTTGAAAGACTGGTGCTTTTTGTTACCGGCATGAGCAATATTCGCGATGTGATACCCTACCCAAGAACCCCTTTAAATGCAGAATTTTAAAAATTATTTCTTTTAAATTCTAATTTCATTTTTTTGGGTAAAATTTTGAAAGACCTTATAATGACAAGAAAAATTCGCTGTTATAATTGTGGGCATACCAATATCAACATTGATCATTGTGAGAAATGTGGTGTATTGATCGACCCTCATAAAATTCGTGAAAAACAAAATCAGGACCGCATTGCTTTGCGAAAGGAAAATATAGACAATGAAGAGCAAAGTAAATTAGGGCTTTTCATAGAAAGAAACAGAAATCACAAAAATATTTTTATTCGGTTTTTCTTTACTTTTATTTATTCCATTTGGGTTGTAGTAATGGCAATAGGCGCATTTTTTGCCTGGTTAGCTGCAACCGTTGCAGCATGAAAACGCTCAAACAGCTCTATTTCATTCTATTTTCAGCCATTTTCAGTATAGTCTACCTGTTACAGTTATTAAATTTCCCATTACCGGAATTGATCAACAATTACCTGAATGACTTTTTATGTATGCCCATTGTTTTGACATTATGCCTGAGCTTTGTAAGGTATGTTAAGAAAAATGAGAGTATCCGGCTTTCCATTTTTATAATAGCTTCACTAACCATTTATTATTCGGCTTATTTTGAATATTACCTTCCGAAAGTTAATCCAAGATACACTGCAGACCCTGTAGACATTCTTATGTATTTTGCCGGTGCAGTGGTTTTTTATTTCCTTCAGCGGAAAAAACGAAAATAGGAATTACGTTAATAAGAAATGTTTTTACTGAGTAGGTATGTATCGAGACACTTACGAATGAAAACATATGCATTTTATTAAAAAATTAATACTCACTTCAAAAACATTACAGAATTTAATGGTTACTTTGCTTTGTCTATAAAGAAATGCTTTTAAAAGCTATACTAACTATTAGCGGGATTTTTTTTATTTTTATACAAATGACTTAAGAATGCTCAAACAACAGTTAAATTTTAAATTATCCCAAAAGTTATCTCCTCAGCAAATACAGTTGATGAAGTTGATACAATTGCCCACGCAAGCATTTGAACAGCGCATTTCCCAGGAAATGGAAGAAAACCCGGCTCTTGAAGGTGGCAAAGAAGACGAAGATGACTTTGAAGACGATTTTACCAATGAAGAATATGATGAAGGCAATGAGCGCATTGACGCTGACGATATAAATATTGATGATTACCTGAGTGATGATGATGTGCCCAGCTATAAATTACATGCAAACAATTACAGTGCAGATGATGAGGAAAAACATATGCCTTATGCCTCCGGGATTTCTTTTACAGAACATCTTCAAACCCAATTAAGTACTATAGAATTGAATGAAGAGGAGGCTGAAATTGCAGCATTTCTTGTGGGCAGTATAGACGAAAGTGGTTATATAAGAAGGCCTCTAGCAGATATTCTGGATGATCTTGCCTTTACCCAAAATATTTATACCACCGAAGAGAAGCTGGAAAAAATACTGGAAATTGTGCAGGATTTAGACCCTGCAGGTGTTGGCGCGAGAAACCTTCAGGAATGCCTTTTGCTTCAGCTTGACAGAAAAGAACCAACAAAGTCTGTTTCCCTTGCCATATCGATGCTCGATGAATCTTTTGATGCCTTTAGCAAGAAACATTATGACAAATTGCTTCAGAAATATGAAATAACGGAGGATGAATTAAGGGATGCGATTAGCGAAATTGAGCATTTAAATCCAAAACCCGGCGGCTCCTATTCCGGAAATACCAGAATGGTGGAACATATCATTCCTGATTTTGCAATCCGGATTATCGACGGCGAACTCGACTTGACCCTAAACGGCAGAAATGCGCCTGAACTTCATGTTTCCAGGGAATACACAAATATGCTGAAAGGCTACAAGGAGGCCAATGAAAAGTCAAAATCCCAAAAAGACGCAGTACAGTTCATCAAACAAAAGCTCGATGCGGCAAAATGGTTTATCGATGCCATAAAACAGCGTCAGCAGACTTTATTTGTCACTATGAATGCGATTATGCATTATCAGGAAGAGTACTTCTTAAGCGGGGATGAACGCAAACTGAGGCCTATGATCCTTAAAGACATTGCAGATGAAATTAATATGGACATCAGTACTGTTTCCCGTGTGGCAAACAGCAAATATGTAGATACCCCTTATGGCACAAAGCTAATCAAGGATTTATTTTCAGAATCGATGAAAAATGATCAGGGAGAAGATGTTTCGACTAAAGAAATAAAGAAAATTTTAGAAATTACCATTGGGGAAGAAGAAAAGAGAAAACCTTTAACGGATGATAAGTTGGCTAAAATATTAAAAGAAAAAGGATACCCTATTGCCCGAAGAACGGTTGCAAAGTATCGGGAACAATTAGACATTCCGGTTGCCCGGATGCGAAAAGAAATCTAATGAATATTTTCTTTAAAATAGCAGCTTATTTGTTTCATCCTCTATGGATGCCTACCTATGGTGTAGCCCTGTACTTTTTTGTGACACCCAGATTTGTACTTCCGGAATTGGTGCAATCTAAACTATTGGTTGTTTTTATTATTACATTCCTGATTCCTTTAATGGTTTTCTTTCTGCTAAAAAATCTTGGGGTTGTAAAAAGCATGCATCTTGTGGATATTAAGGAACGGAGAATTCCTTTGATGATTCAAAGTCTGTTGCTTATAATTTTGATAAAAATTGTGTTTGACTCCCCATATCTTGCAGAGTTATATTACTTTTTTATAGGGGTTTTATGCTCTGCCATTACTGCTTTTATCTTAGTAATGTTCAAATTTAAGGTTAGCCTGCATATGATAGGGATTGCAGGGGTAACCATGTTTTTAATAGTATTGAGCATTCACTTTAAAGTAAACACATTACATACCATTACTATTTTGTTATTGATTAATGGATGGGTAGCAAGTTCCAGATTACATACACAATCCCATACGGGAGTAGAGTTGTTAATAGGATTTTTTGTGGGCTTAATACCTCAAATAATATTCGTAAACTACTGGCTATAAAATATAGAAAATAAGCCCCATTTTAAAAGCACTTAAATCTATGGGTTGTCCATCCAAAGTTGCATCGTTATTAAAGAACGAATTGAAGTTATACTGTACTTGAAAATTAAATGTATTGTAGCCAAAATTCAAAAACACAGATGTCCTGAGTTTATCAAATTCAGGAATAGCGGTTTGTTGTATTCTAGTATTATCTTGCACAAAAGTGGCTTTATGGTAATATACATAGCCAAGTTTAAATCCGCTATATATCCTCCAGAAACGATAAGATTCAGGTGTTGATGTGCGCCATCTAAATTCAACAGGTAATTCTATCTGGTGGGTCACAAATCGATTTTTGTCATAGGTAAAATCATCTGTAAGTGCTACAAATGTAGTATTGTTATTACCATCATCCCCAATAAACATAGTATAGCCATATTTGTTTACCGCATAACCAAGTCCTGCTGCAATGGCAATATTTCTTCTTTCATTTATAGGCATATCCCTTAGAAACCCAAAATGCAGCCCCCCTGAAAACCCTTCATTATTTACGCCCTCAGGTGTGTTTACCAAAATATTATATGTCACCCCCACATAAAACTGATCTTCGCGATATAAAGAGTCAATTTCTTGTACGGAAAGCATATCCTGCGCCAAAACAATCAGGGGAAATACTAAAAATAAAAAACTATTAAAAAGATTTTTACGCATAAAAGGAATACAAGTAATTATAAAGCTAAGATACTATTTAAAAGCATAAAAAAAGCCCTGATACTATATCAAGGCTTTTAAATTTATAAAAGAGGTATCAGAAAGAAATTAGAAATTTCTGCCTATTTCCCCTTGTTTGGTGGTATAATTTATTTTTAAAGCATCCACTTCCCTAAGCTGTTGCTTAATATCGGTAATTAAGCCCATATTGGTTTCCCCGTCCACTTTAAGGGCTGTGGTAAGAAAAGGAATTAACTCTTCTCTTTTAGTAGCTCTTTCTGATAAAATAAAAGGCTGAATATCTTTTACATCAGCAAATTTATCATTCAACTGTATTCTTGCTTCTGTACCGAATTGTTGCTGGTAACGTGCACTGGGCTTACCCGCATAAATATACATTACCAGATCTTTTTTATCCAGTTTTTCCAATTGATCAGCAGTTGGCAACACATTTTCAATCATTAATGTATTTTGACGCATTACCGTAACCACCATAAAAAAGAATAAAAGCATAAACACAATATCCGGTAAAGATGCTGTAGATATTCCCGGTGTTCCGCCACCTGACTTTTTCTTAAACTTAGACATAGTCTTTAATCGTTTGTATTAATTTGTTTTTCTAGGTTCTGCCTCAGATAATTTTTGAGGGTACATAGCTTTTAAAACATCTAATTGTTCTTTGAGCCTGTCTTTATTTCCACGCCAGCCTGCATCTGCAAAATTTTTCTCCATCGTTCTGTAATCCAATCCGTAAAGTCGTTGTGCCTCTCTATCCCTAAGGTCGTTATAAGCAGCTACCAACTCATTCTGGACCGCGATATACATTTTATAACTGGTTGCCCGGTCATTCTGTAAGGATATAATTGCTTTTTCAGGATTGTCTGAAGAAGTCGGATCCCCGGCTCCCTGACAATAATCACATGCCTCATCGCCTGTACCACCCCCATTGTCCAAAAATGCCATTGCAGCAGCCCTTAGATTTTTAATATCCATTAACTCGTTTTCCACAAGCAATTGATCATCTTTATTTGTTAAAACAA
>JBGTDF010000223.1:0-2512 GCA_041748455.1 Planktosalinus sp. | reverse complement strand
TTTTGCGAATTCAAGCTCCTCAGCAGTCCACTTTTCAGCCATTCTAAAATTTTTGTGCGAAGTTAAAGAAACTAAAAAACAATAAATACAAAAAAAGTCCTAATAAATATTAGGACTCTCTTGAATTTATAAAATGGGTTTAACCTTATCCATTCATGGAAATCAGGAATTCCTCATTATTTCGGGTTTTCTTTATCCTGTCATTGATGAATTCCATTGCTTCCACGGGATTCATATCTGCAAGGTATTTACGCATTACCCACATTCTCTGTAAAGTATTCTCATCTAACAACAAGTCATCGCGACGTGTGCTGGAAGAAGTAAGATCCACAGCAGGGAATATTCTGCGGTTGGATATTTTTCTGTCCAATTGCAACTCCATATTACCGGTACCTTTAAACTCTTCAAAGATAACCTCATCCATTTTGGATCCGGTATCTGTCAATGCAGTAGCAATGATGGTTAAGGAACCGCCATTTTCAATATTTCTGGCAGCACCAAAGAAACGTTTTGGTTTATGCAGTGCATTTGCATCCACACCACCACTCAATATTTTACCGGATGCGGGCTGTACCGTATTGTAAGCTCTTGCCAAACGGGTTATCGAATCGAGTAAAATAACCACATCGTGACCACATTCTACCAGTCTTTTGGCTTTTTCTAAAACAATATTTGCCACACGCACATGTTCATTAGCTTCCTTATCAAAGGTAGAAGCAATTACTTCGCCGTTTACATTGCGTTGCATATCGGTTACCTCTTCCGGGCGTTCATCTATCAATAAAATCATTTGATATACTTCCGGGTGGTTTGCTGCAATAGCATTGGCAATATCTTTTAACAATACCGTTTTACCTGTTTTAGGCTGCGAAACAATCATTCCGCGTTGTCCTTTTCCTATTGGGGAAAACAAATCCATAATACGGGTGGAAACCGTGCTTTGCTTTTCGGCCAGTTTGAATTTTTCTTCCGGGAATAATGGTGTTAAATGTTCAAAAGAAATCCTGTCCCTTACCACATTTGGGTTTAACCCATTAATTTTTGTAACCTTTATTAACGGAAAATATTTTTCTCCCTCTTTCGGTGGTCTTACTTCCCCCAAAACCGTATCCCCGGTTTTTAAACCGAATAAACGAATTTGCGATTGGGACACATAAATATCATCAGGAGACGATAAATAGTTGTAGTCACTGGAGCGTAAAAATCCATAACCATCCTGCATGATATCTAAAACGCCTTCACTTTGTATAATACCATCAAACTCATAATCTGGCTCCCGATAGCGATTGCGCTTGTCTTTATTGCCCTGCGTATTTTGATTGGCGTTATTTTGATTTGGATTATTCTGGTTGGGATTATTTTTAAACGCATTGGGGTTTTGATTGGGATTGGGCTGTTTTTGACGATTTTCATTACGGGATTCCTGTTGGTTTCCTTTAGAATTGTCATTACCATTTACCGATTTTTCCTCAACAGATTTTTCTTTTTCGCGGTTATCTTTATTTCTATCGTCTGCTTTGGCATGTTTTGGATGCTCCGGCTTTGGATTATTTTTAATATGTTGTTTGTTTGGTGTTTCCTCCTTTTTAGAATCAGGGGTCGGTTTGACCGCAGCCGCTTCGTTTTTTGCTACAGTTTCTTTAGGCTTTTCAGCCTCGGGTTTTGCAACTGGGGCATTTGGACTTTTATGAGGAGGTCTCTGCGGTGCCTTTCTCTTTTCCACAGGTGATTTTTTAGATTCTTTTGCAACTGCTTTTTCAGGCTTAGAATCCCCTTTTTCACTTGCATCAGTTGCAGGTGCCGGTTTCATTTCTTTGACAATAGATGCTACTGCTTTAGGATTTGCAGCCTGGTGATCTAAGATTTGATACACCAATTCTGATTTTTTTAAGGTGCGGTATTTTGGCACACCCAAGGTCTTAGCGATTTCCTGAAGTTCAGGTAGCTTCTGTTCCTTTAATTCTGAAATTTCAAACATGAATAATATGGAAGTATTAAAATTTTAATTTTTAATTAATTATTTTTCCGAAGATGGTAAATTTTAGTTGGAGGATAAATAACCTTGATTGAGATGGTTATCTATTATTCCTGCAATAATACAACAATATTTTAATTTTTGATGCTATTATTTTTAAAAAGAAACATTATTTTTGTGCAGGAAATAGAAAACTAAACAATGATACAACGCATCCAGACCATATTTATGTTAATAGTGGCTTTCCTTATGGCTGGGCTATTTGTTTGGTTTCCGGTACTAAAAAATGATACCGGGGAGTTACTTTTTCAAAGAAGCGAGCCGTTGTTTTTTATTCTTATCTTTATTTCTATTGCCCTTGCTATTATTTCTATTTTAAATTATAAAAAAAGACAGCACCAGTTTGTTTTAAACCGATTGAACATACTGGCAAACCTTACTTTACTAGGAGTTTTCGTATATCGATCCCTAAATGTATCCGGAGAAACTTTAATTTCAGAGAAGGGTATTGGGATGTTTCTTCCTATTCTTTCTATC
>JBGTDF010000222.1:0-1815 GCA_041748455.1 Planktosalinus sp. | reverse complement strand
CTAAAAGGAAGACAGGGATTTATTCCACAGACTTTTGGATATCCTTAAGTTTTATCCTATAGATACTGTCCCAACTTTTTTTGAGCGAAATTACCTCTTTAGTACTCTCATTGGGGATAGCGATGGAAAGCACATAATGCTTTATTTTCCAGGAATCACCTTCCGTTTCCAAAACACCACTGCCTCGACATATCCCCATTTGGGTGTCCAGTAATTCGTCAAACCAAACTAAGGTTTGAGCGTCGTTGGTATAGATATTTCTTTCTAAGGCGGTGAAGCTCCACGCCTTTCCTTTATCAAAATAAGGTTTGGCATAGGCTTTAAAATCTTCTTTTTGCCAGTTTTCGGTAGCCTCAGTTCCCAGGAATACTGCGTCAGAAGTCATCAAACTAAAATACGCATCAAAATCTGCTTCCGAAGCGGCAGTATGCCAGGCATCGATGGTTTCTTCTGTACTTTTAAAAAGTTCTTGTTTGTCCTGTGCTTCTTTTTTATCTGAAGAAACATTGTAAGTGCAACCCAGAATTAAAAAAAATACAACTGCCGAAAATAGGCGTTTAAATAGAGTCATTGGTCTGCAGGCGTTTATTGGTTTCTATATTTTCATCGGTACGTGCCATTTTGTCGATGCGTGCCTTTTCAAATTTTGCCTGGATTTGTAAAAGTAAGTTGGTATATGCCGCATTGGTTTCCTGAAGATTTTCCAGTAAAACCAAAGAATCAGAACCTCTTTGATGCAGGACTTCGTGTAGCAGTTTCACGCGCGTATTCACGACCCGCATTCGGGAAGAAATAATGGTGGTATTCAATTTTTCCGGTATAGTGTTCTGCAAGGTATCCACTGCCACGGCCATGCGTTCTGATTCTGCACTGAAACGTGTCAACGTTCCGGTATTGATGCGTTTCAAATCATTTTCAAATTCCTGAAACCTTTGCCAGCCTACAAGTGCATCACGAGCCTCTTCCCCCAAAACCGGCAATTGAAGACCTGTAGAAGGTAACTCTACATTTTCGGGAATGACATCTACAACTTCCGTTTTAGGGTTTTTGCAACCTAAAATAAGAAGTATTAAAAAAAAGAAAAGCCTGTGCATGGGTAAGGAGTTAATTTTTACAAAGATACAAGTTCCCTGTTATATTTTTCAAAAACCTTTCCGCAGAACCTCTTGCTATTTATTATCTTTACAAACCTAAACTAAATTTGATGAAATCCAGAATTCTTATCCTTGGTGCCTGCGGACAGATTGGCACCGAACTTA
Source organism: Planktosalinus sp. (assembly GCA_041748455.1). GTDB lineage: Bacteria > Bacteroidota > Bacteroidia > Flavobacteriales > Flavobacteriaceae > Planktosalinus. Next base: position 556 of record JBGTDF010000222.1, on the reverse strand, counting down.
CCGTTGCTTTACGCCAAAAATACGGAAACCATAAAGTGATTGCAAGTGATATCCGTCAGGGCGATGACGCATTGATGAAAGGTGGTCCTTTTGAAATCATTGATGCCACTAATTATGAGGCGATTGAAAATATAGTCATCCAATATGAAATAAACGAGGTGTACCTCATGGCTGCCATGCTTTCTGCAACTGCTGAAAAATTTCCCGCCAAGGGATGGCATTTAAATATGACCTCTTTGTTTAATGTGCTCAATCTTGCCAAGGACAAAAAAATCGAAAAAGTTTTCTGGCCATCCAGCATTGCTGTTTTTGGCAGTACAACTCCGCGTGTAGACACACCACAACGCACCGTTATGGAACCGTCTACCGTGTATGGCATAAGCAAACAAACTGGGGAACGCTGGTGTGAATATTATTTTGATAAATATGGGGTGGATGTACGCAGCATACGCTATCCCGGAATCATAAGCTGGCAAACATTGCCGGGCGGGGGAACCACAGACTATGCCATAGACATCTATCACAAAGCTTTAAAACATAACAAATATGTATGCTT
>JBGTDF010000221.1:0-1572 GCA_041748455.1 Planktosalinus sp. | reverse complement strand
CCAGGTTTTTCCTTCAGTACCTGTTTTAACAACAGTAGCTTCCATACAGTGAAATTGGTTTTAAATAAGGGTCAAAAATAAGCAATTTTATTATCTAACGAAATATAAAAATAAAAACAAGTAAATCCAAAGCACGTCCACAAAGTGCCAAAAGGTTTCAGCGAGTTCAATACCAAGGGTTTGACCGTTATTATATTTTTGTTTAAAATGATTATAAATTACAACTAAAAGCGCTGTTAAACCACCGATAATATGAGCCATGTGCATAATGACCGTAAGGTAAATAAAAGAAGTGGTAATCGTGCTTTCACTTCCTGTAAAAAAATAGCCGCTACTGATGATTTCTGAAAACCCCCTGAATTGTAAAAAGATAAAAGTTACCCCAAGTAAAAAGGTAGTAACCAAAAAAATCATTCCCGCTGCATGCTTTTCTTTTTTGACATTTATCTTGGCTAAATACATAGTCAGGCTACTTAGCATAACCACAGCCAGACTGATATAGAAAGCTTGCGGAATTTGAAAATCGCTAATCCAGTCAGGACGGCTTTTGCTTACAATATAGGCGCTTGTCAATCCGGCAAAACTCATCCCCATGCTGATCATAGCAAACCAGAGCATCATTTTTTTTGCCCTTTCGTGCTTTACTCTTTCGGTATCCTCTGTATATGCCATTATCTTATAAATTTATCTAAAACGTAAATAATCTGAAGGAGTGTTATGTAAGAAACACTGACCAGCATTAATTTTTTTGCTGCACTTTCGGTTTTCTGTTTGTACAATTTTAAAGCAGACCATAAAAACCAAATTCCGATAAGACCAACAAAAACCGCAGATACCGGTGTTATATAAAACTTTCCGGTTACCCCAAATGCAGGCACCAATGAAACCAGTACGGTCCAAATCGTATATAAAACTACCTGAATTGCAGTGCCCTTATCTTGTTTTCCGGTAGGCAGCATAAAAAAGCCCCCACGTTTGTAGTCTGTATATAAAAACCAACCTATTGCCCAAAAATGCGGGAATTGCCAGAAAAACTGAATCATGAATAATGTCCCCGCTTCTATACCGAAATTTCCCGTCGCAGCCACCCATCCCAACATAAAAGGAATTGCACCCGGGAAAGCACCAACAAAGACAGAAAGTGGTGTTTTTGTTTTTAATGGTGTGTATAAACTCACATACATAAAAATGGAAATAGCACCAAACATGGCTGTTTTTGGATTTATACTATACAAAACACCAATGCCAAGTATGGTAAAAACAGTTGCAATGATAAATGCCGTGTTTACGGTCATTCTTCCGGCAGGGATGGGACGGTTTCTCGTGCGGTGCATCAACACATCCAGATCTTTTTCAATTATCTGATTGTAGGCATTGGAAGCACCCACCATCAAATACCCGCCAATTGCCAAAAGCAGCAAAGTGGTAAAGTTGACCGTTTCCGCTCCTAAAAGATAGCCGGCAATAGAAGAAAAAACGACACTTACAGAAAGTCGCATTTTAGTTATCTCAGCAAAATCCCTGATAATACTAGTTTGTGCCGTTTGCAATTTTGTGATTTCCAATTTGTTT
>JBGTDF010000220.1:0-3209 GCA_041748455.1 Planktosalinus sp. | reverse complement strand
ATCAAAATAAGAAGCTTTATAAGCTAATAAACTTACATCATCCCTGAAAGATTGTTTTACCCCACAAGAAACATTTGTAAAAAAGAAAAAAATCAAAAATGACTTAAGAAAAAATCTCATTTTAAAATATTTTTTTTTAATAATCATAAGACTTAAAAACCTCTTTTTTAAACTGCTTTGTTATATTCTAACATGAGTGCTCTTAACTATTACACTTCATAAAGATATAAAAGTTTAAGAACTTCTTCCCTTCTGAAGTTTATTTCTGATATGTAAATTTGGAACTTAGTAAAGCTGGAATTCAATAACAATTGAGAATGTGTAGATTCAGGCGATTTTGCCTGACAGTGCAGGCTTTTTTATAAATTATCTAACTGATTAGTTTTTTTGTCATCACTGATGGTCCAAAAGAACCCCACGAAAAAGAACCGGTCTGCCGTGGGTGTTATCGCGCGACGGTTAAAAAAGCCATCGGTATTAGGAGTATTGGCATATTCATAACCAAACACATTTTTTGTTCCCAATACATTGCTCACAGAGAAATAAAGAATTTTTTGCGGACTTAGCAAATAAGCCCAGTTAAAGCTTAAATTATTAAAATCCCTGGTTTTTCCTCCCATAAATTTTGTTTCATTGGGATTGTTGAACGGACGCCCTGAACTATAGGTATGGCTAAAACCTATTTGGGAACGCCAGTCCTGTATCCAGTATTTGGTGACCAAAGAAGCAGTATGATCAGCTATAAAATTTGGTGTTGCTTGTGTTGGGAAGTTTCGGTAATCGCGTTCTGAATCTATATAAGAATAGGAAACCCAATATTCGAGATTCTCAATTGTCCTTCCGTCACGCCAAAAAATATCCAGACCGGTTGCATATCCGCTTCCGGAATTAGTAAATGCGGAATTGAAAAGAACCTCCTCAGTATCATATTTTACTAAATCTGAATATCCTTTGTAATACACTTCTGCCCGAAACAGTTTTCTGTTTTTGTTGTATTGATAATTCAGAATATAATGTGATGCTTTTTCTGAAGTAAATGCGTCAGAAAATCTCACAAACTCACTGCCCGGAATCTGCGTGAAAATTCCGTAAGCCAAAGAAAACTGACTGCTTTGCCCGGTTTTATATCCCATGGAAATGCGTGGGGAAATCTGTGTTTCTTCCAACAAATCATTATAAGATGCACGAAATCCCGCTTTTACTGCAAATTGTTTCGAAAAAAGAAAATCTGCTTCTGTATAAACAGCACCCAACTGCGACTCATACCCACTGCTGAAAATAGCACCGGCGGTTTCTGTGAAATCTTCATCAAACTGCGTAAGAAAATAATCAGCACCAAAAGAAAGCCGAACACCATTGGAAATTTTCTTGCTGAGTTTACTTTTCAGGTGTATTGCATGTTCGGTGTTTTTTACTTCGGAAGCATTAATTTGTATGTCATTTGTTCCATAACCATAACTAATACCACCAAAAATTTGCCAGTTATTTCCGAAATAATTTTTAAAGGAGGTGTTCAGATAAAAATTATTGTTATTTAAATCAATTCTTACTTTCTCAGGTGTGTTTATATTTTCCTGATTTAAATCAAAATTGGAGGCATCAAATGCAGCATAGACTTTCCACAACCCGCTTTTTATCTGTTGTCTGTAAATCATTTCCCCGGAAAGGGATTCAAAGGGTTTGTTCCAGTCTATATGTTCGGGCACCGCTACCTGGTATGGCGCCAGATTGATATATGCCGTGTTCAGGCTCAGCGAACTTTTCTCCCATTTCTTAGTATGCCCAACACCCAGCCCGACGGTCATCAACGAAATATCCGTTTGGTTTTGTTCTGCTTCATCCTGGGTGTTGAGAAGTAAAACAGAAGACAGTGCTTCACCATATTCAGCACTATACCCTCCCGTGGAAAAAGAAATCCCACTAAAAAGGAAAGGCGAAAACCTGCCGCGTGTTGGTAAATTTTGAATGGTGGCTCCATACGGTTGTGCCACCCTTATGCCATCTACAAAAGTCTGGGTCTCCCCTGCTTCACCACCACGTACAAAAAGGCGTCCGCTTTCCCCTACATTTTGCGTTCCCGGTAAGGTTTGTAATGCTGCAACTATATCACCTGCACTTCCGGCAGTAGTAACAATATCCAGTGGTTTTAAAACCGATACCCTGGCTTTATCGCCTGCTTCAAAAGATCCGGCACTTATCACAACAGCATCCAGGGCATTTACGTCTTCCCGTAATACAATTTTTAAGTTTGAAAATTCAGTAATATCCCCTCCTTTTCTATATGTCTGAAAGGATAAATAGGAAACAACAATAGTCTGCATACCGGTAGCCGACGTTGTAAAAGAAAAACTGCCGTTTTCTAAAGAGGTTGCACCGTCATAGGTTCCTTCAATAAAAATATTGGCACCTAGAACAGGAACTCCTTTAACATCGGTAACAATACCCGAAATTGTTGTTTGTGCGAAAAGTGACAAAGCACTGGAAAATACAAAAGCAAAAAGTGAAATAGTGATTTTCATATCTGTTGGTTTGAGGATACAAAAATGCGCCGGAAAAAAAAGCTTCGCTAAAAAATAAAACTGAACTGTGGAAATAATGGGATGAATGGGGAGAATTGTATTTCTGGAGATAGAGAATAATACAGGAAGGTATATATTTAAAAAACCACCCTTTAGAGGTGGCTCGTGATTAACTGTTTTAGAATGTCCTGCCTGAGGCAAGAGTTGCCGGATTACTTCTTTTTAGGAGTAGTCTTCGGAGCCTTTTTTGCCGGTTTAGGCGCAGCCGTTTTGGGCTGAGGCTTGCTGTTTGACTTTTGTGTTGCCATTAGTAGCGTTATTAAATTATATAGTAAATGTATAACAGATTTCTACTCGTTTTTCTTCCTTAGTAAAAATTTAACTAAACATGTATCTATTTAATTTTTTTTGCTTTAAAAAAGGGAATATGTAATTAATGGAATAGAAAATTTGTTTAAATTATTTAAATTGAAGAATTCATATTTTTTTCTTAATGTAGGGGCGAATAATTAACCTAGCAGCCTGATCAAAGTTGATGTAATTGTATGTCCAGTTAAAAAAGGTAACTATCCTGTTTCTAAAACCAACTAAAAACCATAAGTGTACAAACATCCATAAAAACCAGGCAAAAAAGCCCCCAAAATGCAATTTTTTAAAATCCACTACCGCTTTGTTTCTGCCAATAGTCGC
>JBGTDF010000219.1:0-4082 GCA_041748455.1 Planktosalinus sp. | reverse complement strand
GAATAAAATTTATTTATAAAATTATTAGGCAATCACCTTTGTAAAATTTATTTGCGAGGGTGTTTTCTTTTAAACGGATACGCCATCTGCCTTCCAAAATCCTGGGGAAAATCTTCATCGCCATGAAAGCCAAGTTCAATCTCCCTTCCGTCATTGGGGACATAAGCGGTTTTAAATAGATAATCCCAGATGCTAAGGCTCAATCCAAAATTCATTCCGTAAGGGTGTTCTTTTGGTAATTCTTTGCTGTGATGCCAGATGTGCATTTTTGGGTTGTTGAAAACATATCCAAAAATGCCATAACCCCATCCCACATTGGCGTGATTAAGATGACCCACCAATACAGAAAACATATGAACCACAAAAAATTCCTGTATACCAAACCCAATCATTGCTAATGGCACATACTGCACGGTTTTATAAAAAATGCTTTCCATAAAATGGAAGCGAAACTGTGCCGCAAATCCCATTTCCTTGACACTGTGGTGTATTTTGTGAAACTCCCAAAGCCAAGGCCGCATATGCAATTGGCGGTGCACATTCCATTGTATAAAGTCTGCGATCACAAACATAATGAGTAATTGTGGCCACACGGCCAAATTTTGAATCTCAATTGCCACCAGATTGGTGATGCCAAAAAGTCCCAGAAAATCATTAAACAACGCAACGCCTACATTAGATATAGCATTGTAACCCACCAAGGAGAAAATGAAAAAATTAAAGAGAATATAAAAGCTATCGAGCCAAAATCCTTTTCTGAATATTTTTTGGTTTTTCCGCCACGGAATAAGTATCTCAACAGCCCATACCAGCAGCGACAATATAATTAACCAGTAAAAATAATTGTTCCAAGACGGGTTTGAAATTTCCCCAATCAAGTAGTAGTAATAATCGGTAAAGGAATTCTTAGCTATGTCTATATATTTTTCCATAAATAAGGGTAGGTCTGCAAAGCTACTAATTTACTGTTTTGGAAAAGGTAACATAGGTTACATAAGGTTACTCTATTTTAGAATCCAGATCTGCGATGGTGTTAGTGATAAATTTCACCGCATTAAAATAAAACTCCGGATGAATATATTGAAATTCATCAGATGGTTTATGGTAACCGGGATGATCTTCAACCCCAAAATACAAAAACGGAATGTTGTTTTTATAAAAGTGGGCATGGTCTGATTGGGTGGTCCAGTCGTCTTTTCCGTCAAGGCCATCGTGTCCCAAAGAAAATTTTATAAGGAAAGAATTTTTAGGAATAGAATTAAAATATTTTGCAAGTGAAGGTGTAAAGCGGGTACCACAGATATAAATTTCATTGGCTTCATTTCGGCTAATCATATCCATATTTATATTGAGTAGGATATTTTTATCGCCTTTGTTTTCCACAAAATATTTAGCCCCCTGTAATCCTTTTTCTTCTGCATCGAGGGCGATAAACAATAAAGAATTTTTCGGCGGATTTTCTTTAAAATAATTTACCATTACCATCAGCGCTGCAGTTCCTGAGGCATTGTCATCTGCACCGTTATAAATAGAATCGTTATTTACAGCTTTCCCTATTCCCACATGATCATAGTGCGCAGTGATTGCAATATATTTTTCAGGGTTTTCTGTGCCTTCTATTAACGTAATGATGTTGGTAGCGTTGTAAGTATGTTTGTTTCTTTCAAAAGAAAACGGCTGCAGGTTTACGCCTAAATTTTTAGATAGAAAATAATCGATGATATAATTTCTGGCAACTATATTTCCCGTTTTGCCTGTTTCCCTTCCTTCCAGTTCATCAGAAGATAAAAAGGCAAGATGGGATAGAAGTTCTTCTTTTGCGATGGTATTTTTAGTTTCCGCATGCAGGGCAAAATTTCCAGAGGAAATGGGTAAAGGAAGTTCCTGACCTTGAATCTGCGAGATAAAAAATAAGCTGATAGAAATGAAATAGAATAGTTTATTCATAATGCGTTTTCTTATAATTATTCATTTGTAATAAAGTATGCAATTTACTTTAAAAAGCATATTTCTGATAATACATTAAGAAAAATTTCGCAACCTGAAAATATTAGCTATATTGTGACGCCAACCAAATCTCCCCAAAATGAAGAAAAAAGCAACCTACTTGCTGGTTTTTCTATTTGCACCTTTTTACATACTATCACAAGTGCCTGATTACTATCAGGATATAGATTTTTCCACAACACAAGAAGATATCAAACAACAGTTGTCTGACTTAATTATCACCACTCATTTTTATGAACTTATTTATACGCCCGAGGTTTGGAATGTTCTAAAAGTAGCTGATCTTGAATTTATTAATGCTGTAGAAGTACTATTGCTTTATGGTTTTGATGATTATGATGGTATTTCTAAAACTGACAGAACCCGTCATGTCGATTTAAATTGTACACAGAGTTCATGCATAGGCTTATGGAACAGGGAGCATGTTTTTCCGCGATCTTTGGCAACACCCCCAATGGATACTAGTTATCCCAGTGCAGGTACAGATGCCCACGGTCTGAGGGCTGCTGACAGCCAAATGAACAGTTCCAGAAGTAATCGTTCTTTTGAAGTGGGAACAGGCGATGCACACATAACACCAAGCGGAAATTTTTATCCCGGTGATGAATGGAAAGGTGATGTGGCGCGCATAATTATGTATTTGTATTTGCGATATCCTGCTCAATGTGAAGCTATAACAGTGGGAATAGGGCCTTCAACATATTCCCCATTAGCAGATATGCCTAATGTTTTTTTAGAATGGAATGAAGAGGATCCTGTTTCTGCATTTGAAACACAAAGAAATGAAGTGATTTATTATAATCAGGGCAATAGAAACCCTTTTATTGATAATCCCTATTTAGCAACTATGATCTGGAATGGACCTCAAGCCGAAGATCTTTGGAATACTCTGGAAATTTCGGATATTTTTACTAATTCGCCTTTTTTATATCCCACAATTACTGATGGTTATATTTATTTGGAAAACAATTCAAATTCCATATTTGAATATAGTGTTTATTCTATTTCCGGGAATTTTGTATTACAGGGACAATCAATTTCAGAAATAAATTTAAGCGATTTATCTAAAGGAATGTATTTTATAAAACTACAAACTAATAGCTATATTAAAACACAAAAAATAATAAGGCGTTGATTTTTGAAGATTTATCTTTATTTAGGTATTTTATTTTATCCAATGGAATTACTTTAGTCTAAATTTAATCTAATTATAAGAATGGAATATTTTTATGCTTATTTTTAAAGAATATTTTAGTGATGAAAGCTATACGAGTAAGGCCCATTAAAAAAATTACCTATTTGCAGTTATTACTGCTACATGGCGGGATTGCTCTTCTTGTTTATTTTCTTCCTTTTTTGTCAAAATTTATTTATTTAGGGATAGTATTTTTCTTCTTTGTTTTTATTTTCAGTAAAGGAAACAGGAATGATGAAGCTTTACTCGCAGCAGCATATATTACAGGAGCCGAACTTTTCTTCAGGATGACAGGTGGGGCTTTTTTTTATGAATCGGGCAAATACTTGATCATAGTTTTTCTCTTAATAGGTCTATTTCTTAGCGGAACTTCTAAACGGTCTATAGGATATTGGTTATATCTTTTTTTATTAGTTCCGGGAGTGCTTTTTTCTGCCATAAATCTTAATTATGATACAAATATCAGAACAACAATAGCTTTTAATATAAGTGGACCGGTTACAGTAGGTATTGTTGGAATTTATTGTTTTTTCAGAAAGATCACTTTAAACCGAATGCACCATATTTTTCTAGCATTGCTTTTGCCTATACTTACATTGACATTTTATTTATTTGTTTACACCCCCAATATCAGGGACTCCCTTAGTGGTACTGCATCTAATTTTGCAGCATCCGGTGGTTTTGGCCCTAATCAGGTAGCCACGATTTTAGGGCTTGGTGCATTGCTTTTATTTATGCGTTTTTTTACAATTAAGAGTAGACTGGTCAATGTAATAGATTTAATATTATTGTCTATAATTTTATATAGAGGCTTAATAACATTCTCCAGAGGCGGGATGATTGCTGCCGCAATTTGTGCTGTGGCTTTTTTAGTGGTTTT
>JBGTDF010000218.1:0-7845 GCA_041748455.1 Planktosalinus sp. | reverse complement strand
ATTCATTATATCTCCAATGTAGATGGCGATCACATAGAAGAAACCTTAAAAAAACTGAATAGGGAAACCACTCTTTTTATCATCGTTTCTAAAACTTTTACCACGCAGGAGACCATAACAAATGCATCCAGTATACGCAATTGGTTTCTGCAAAAAGCTACTATTTTAGATATAGAATCCCATTTTGTTGCTGTTTCCACCAATATAAGGGAAGTGGAAAATTTTGGCATCGCCTCTGAAAACATTTTCCCGATGTGGGATTGGGTAGGTGGTCGTTTTTCATTATGGAGTGCGGTAGGCTTATCGGTTTGCTGCGCTGTGGGCTATCCAAATTTTGAAAAGCTTTTGCGCGGTGCCCATCAAATGGATCTTCATTTTAAAAATACCCCTTTTCAGGAGAATATACCGGTGGTTTTGGCACTGTTGTCCATCTGGTACACTAATTTTTATAATGCCGAAAGTGAAGCCATTGTGCCATATTCGCAATATTTAACAAAGCTGGTTCCCTATCTCCAACAGGCAGTGATGGAAAGCAATGGCAAAAGTACAGACAGGAACGGCAATGCCATTGACTATCAAACCGGCACTATTATTTGGGGAAGCACGGGCACCAATAGTCAGCATGCTTTTTTTCAATTGTTGCATCAAGGTACAAGAATGATTCCGGTGGATTTTATCGCTTTCGCGAAAGCGTCCCATGAAAAGAAATTACATCAGGATATTTTGCTGGCAAATTGCTTTGCACAGTCGGAAGCTTTATTGCAAGGCACGTATGCAGGAACACCGGAAAATAATTTTAAATCCTTTTCAGGAAACAGGCCTTCCAACACTATTCTTATAAAACAACTTACTCCTGAAAACCTTGGGGCACTCATTGCGATGTATGAACACAAACTTTTTGTGCAAGGGGTGCTGTGGAATATTTACAGCTATGACCAATGGGGAGTGGAATTAGGGAAAAAACTTGCAAAAGGGACTCTCAGCAAATTGCAGCATATCTCAGGAGAAAAAATGCATTCCTCAACGGCACAGTTAATATTAAAAAGTAAAAAATAGGCTATTGTTCGGTTTTTTCTTCTCTTTGTTTGGTCTCGATGTTCATGGATTTGTAGTAAGTATCCAATTTTTTCTTCAAACGTCGATACCTGAAAATTCCGATAAAAATTAGAATCAAACTTAATCCAAAAACAGTATAACTAAGCCATCTAAAAGCAGCAAAACCTTCATATTCTAATATGGCAACCCCGCCAATCGCCAAATATAAGGAAGCCCTGATATAAGAAAAAAGCGTACGCTCATTTGCCAGGGAAGTGCGTTCCATAGCTAGAAAATCCCGCAGGATAATTTTTTCTTTGTTATCAAATTTTTTGGGTGTGGGTATAAATTTAAACTTCATCTCTTATAAGTAAATATTACACAGGCCAGAAATATAGGATTAAAGGTACGCCAATAAATATAATTGCCAAAGTAAGCGGAAGACCCATCTTCCAATAATCACTGTATTTATAACCTCCCGGCCCCATAACCAGAGTACTGGAATGATGCCCTATGGGCGTTAAAAAAGCACATGATCCTGCGACAGCAACAATCATAAGAAATGGGTCTGGCGAAAGATCCAGGTTATTTGCTATCTGAATGGCTATAGGAGCCATAAGAACAACAGTTGCAGAGTTATTGATAATATCTGACATTAAAATGGTAACCACCATAAGCATCCCTGCAAGCAACCAAATAGGTTGATCACTACCTAAATTAAGGATTAAATTTGTGATGCTTTGAGCGCCGCCACTGGTTTCAAATGCCATTCCTACAGGAATCATGGCAGCCAAAAGAATAATGACAGGCCAGTCAATACTGGTATAAACCTCTTTTAATGGAAGTATTTTTGTGACAACCATCACCACTGCGGCTATAGAAAAGGCAATTTCTACTCTTAGAATCCCCGAAACCACAACCATAATAGCCAATAAAAATATAGCTAAGGCGCCCAAAATCTTATCCGGCCTGCCTATTGTCAGATTTCTTTGTGCTAGAGGCAAACAATCCAGATTTTTCAATGCCTCCTGAATATTCCATCGTTCCCCTTGCAACAGAAGTACATCTCCAGATTTTAACTTTATTTTGGAAATACTCTTGTTAATTTGCCTGTTTTGCCTGCCCAATGCAAGCAAATTAATATGGTATTGTTGTCTAACACGAAAATCTGTAACTGTTTTTCCAATTAATGGGGAATTGGGTAATACAATGGCTTCAATAGTTTGAATGTCTTCACTACCTTTTGCTTCATCCCGTAAGCGTTTCCCTTCCGCCAATTTAGTTTTGGATTTTTTTAAAAAAGCTTTCAATTCATCCGTATCTGCTTCTAAAATAACAATATCATTTAACCTAAATTCTTCCCATTTTGAAGGTGCGTGCATGCGTATGCCATTTCTTATAATCCCCAGAATCAACACTTCGGTTTTTAATAACTCATTTACTTTAGAATTGGGGATTCCCAATAATTCTGAACCTTCCGCAACAATAACTTCTGTAATATAATTTTCAATTTCAAACATATTTCCCGTAGTATCGCCAGATTTCCTTTTAGGAAGAAAACGCCAACCTAAAAGAGTGATGTACAAAAGGCAAATAACCGTTAATATAACCCCCACAGGAGCAAAATCAAACATGCTGAATCGTTCACCCACAGCTTCTTCCCTAAATGTGGAAATAATAATGTTGGGAGGTGTTCCTATTAATGTCATCATCCCTCCTAGAATGGAAGCAAAAGCTAAAGGCATTAAAATTAATGATGGTGAAAAACTATATTTTCTGGAAAGGTGTAAAGCAACCGGCATAATAATGGCTAAAGCCCCAATATTATTAATAAATGCAGAGGCAAAAGCAACTATTACCGAAAGCAATATTATTTGCACCCACAATAAGGTAGATACTTTGCTAATCCAATTTACTATGACATCTACTAATCCTGAAAACTGTAATCCTTTGCTAATTATCAATACCGCAGCTACTGTGATAACCGCAGGATGGCTTAATCCTGAAAACGCCTGCTCTGAAGGAATTATCTTAAAAAGGACCAATGTAATTAAAGCAAAAAAAGCAACAACATCATATCGCAGTTTGTTCCATATAAATAGAACAAGGGAGACGCCCAGTGTAATAAAAACGATAGTTTGCTCCATATTTTTATCTAAAGTTTTGGTGACAACCAAAGTAATTTATTTTTCAATAAAAAAGCCGACACTTTTATAAAGTGCCGGCTTTTTTATGAATAAATTAAGTTTTATTGTTCCATCATTGCCTGGAATCTTTGTTGCAAAACAGTGTCATTTTCCAAGGCATTACCCACTTCTTCAAAGCGTTCAACGGTAATTCCTTTTTTTGCAACTGCGTCTTCCATTTGTTTTTGAAAAACGCCTTGCATAGCTTCCATACGTGCAAGAACTCCTTCAAATTTTTTGGTCTCCTCAGGAGTTGCAGGAGTTGCTTGTACATTAGGGTTCTGTGATGCCTCAAATAATTCATTGAAACGAACCAAATCAAAACCGGCCTGTTCCACCACATTGATCATCTCCGTTTGAGCTCTTTGATTCACTTCCTGAATCGCAGTAAATGCTTCAGCAAATTGTTTTAGTTCTGCATCAGATACCTTGTCTTGTGCAAAAGCAGCACTAGTTGCTATAAAGAATACTACAAATAGGCTTTTTAGGGTTTTGTTTATTAATTTCATTTTTGTGTTTTTTAAATTTTTGTTGTCCAAAAGTAGCATTTATGATGTGATAATAAAAATACTCAAGCTATTTAATACTAATTTAACGTGCCTATTAACCAAATAACCAGCGATAGACATCATTTCCATTTGCAAATAACACCAGAGCGATTAGTAAGAAGAACCCGGCTATTTGTGCATATTCCATCACTTTTTCATTGGGTTTTCTACCTGTTACCATTTCGTAAAGCAAGAACATCACATGCCCGCCGTCTAATGCCGGTATAGGTAAAATGTTCATGAATGCTAAGATTATAGATATAAATGCTGTGGTTTGCCAAAAGCTTAACCAGTTCCATGTATCCGGAAATAAATTACCAATGGCACCAAAACCACCCACCTGGGTCGCCCCTTTTTTAGTAAACACATATTTAAATTGTGCTACATAATCTGAAAGAACATCATAACCAAAACCTGCACCACTACTTATGCTCTCCGTTAATGAATATTCTCTATTAATAACGCTAAAAGGCTGTTGAGGTAATACCCCAATTATCCCATCTTCATTCGGCGTTACGTTTATATTATATAACTCGCCATTTCTTTCATAACCAATTTCAAGGGCAGTATCAGGATTGGCTTGAACTTGTTTAGTAAATTCATGCCAATAATTCACTTTTTCACTGTTAACAGATACAATCTTATCGCCGTTTTGCAGCCCCGCATTATCAGCAGGACTTTCAGGCTGTACAGTTTCTAATATAGGAATTGCTATTGGGATGAATGGCTGCATTACATCCTGATCAAATAAAATTGACCCTATATCTTCAGGAACTGAAATCACTTCAGTATCCCCGGTTTGATGAATCACTTCCACGGTTTCAACATCCCTTAACATGATATACTTGTTGATTTCTCTAACATCCTCAAAATCCTTACCGTTAACTTTTAATATTTGGTCTCCGTCCATGAAGCCATAATCCTTTAAAGCTTCATTAACTGCAAAACCTTCCGGCATGGTTTCCGGTGTTACAAAATCCCTTCCATAGTAAAATAAAATCATGGCATAAATCAGAAATCCAACAATGATATTTACGGTTACCCCTCCCAGCATAATGATAAGTCTTTGCCATGTAGGTTTAGAACGAAATTCCCAAGGTTGCGGTGGGAGTGCCATCTGCTCCTTGTCCATGCTCTCATCTATCATTCCCGATATTTTTACATAGCCACCCAAAGGTAACCAGCCTATTCCATAAGTGGTTTCCCCAATTTTCTTTTTGAAAAGGGAAAATTTGATATCAAAAAAGAGGTAGAATTTTTCTACGCGGGTCTTGAATATTTTGGCAGGAATAAAATGCCCCAATTCATGCAGGACAATCAATATCGATAAACTTAAAAGAAGCTGTATCGCTTTTACAAAAAATGGATCCATAATTACATTTGCGTTGAACGTGCAAAAGTACGTTTTTAGAACAAGGAATTAAAACTAAATTTTTACTAATATCTTGAGGAATCAATTCCCGGGTTTGAGCATGTATTTAACAATGTCTTTCCTATTAAATCGCTACGTTTTTCTTATTTTTGTATTCCATAAAAACCCATAAAAATTGCTCCGATTTTTCTCCAAGTATAAATTTTTTGCCGTGGTGATGTTTATCCTTTCGGCAATTATTATTTATTTTATGTATGGCGCATTAAAACCCACCCCTAAATTGCCTATTTACCAGCCCAGTATGGTGAATGCCGAATTAGTGGACAGCACCATGCAATACATTCGCAAATACCATACTATCGGTGATTTTTCATTAACCAATCAAAATGGGGAAATTATTACTCAAAACGATTACAAGGACAAAATATACATCGCTGATTTTTTCTTTACCACCTGCCCAACCATCTGTCCCATTATGACAGAAAATATGGTTAAGCTTCAGGAAATTTTAAAAGAGCAGACTGATGTGCTGTTGCTTTCCCACAGTGTAACCCCAGAAATAGACAGTGTGCCGGTTCTAAAGGCTTACGCCGAAAAAAAGGGTGTTGATGATGCCAAATGGAACATGTTGACAGGCGATAAAAAACAAATATATGACCTCGCCCGTAAATCTTATCTCGTCGCCAAAGATGAACCCTATGGTGGGGATTATGATATGATCCACACCGAAAATTTTGTTTTGGTGGACACTAAAAAACGCATCCGCGGGTTTTATGACGGCACAAATTGGGATGAAATGGAAAAACTGCTAAGAGACCTGGAGATTTTACAACAGGAAGAGCAAAACATCCGTTAGCCAACTTTATCTAAATCGCTCTCTGTCAAAAGAAATCTGAATTTTAAATTTTGTTATCATTTTAAAATGGTTTAATTTTCCATAACGGAATACAGTTTTTAAACCGTCTTAAAAAAATACAGGGATGAAACAAATCTACTTTATTGCACTTTTCTTTTTAGCAACTTCAATTTTACCAAACGAACTTTTAGCACAATGCGATGGTGTAACCGTTGAGAGTATAACAAACCCGGGGCCATATGAAGTTGCAACACTCACCGAAGCTGATGGAATTAGAAATGGCCCGGATTATCTGGGCGCCACAATATATTATCCCACAAATGCAACGCCTCCTTTTGCGAGTATTGCTATAGTTCCCGGGTTTACGGCATTGCCCTCAAGTGTTGAAGAATGGGGGCCATTTTATGCTTCCCATGGAATAGTTGCCATTATTATTGGAACCAATTCCGTTTTTGATTTTCCAGAAGCAAGAGCTATTGCACTTTTAGATGCCCTGGAAACCATGCGTCAGGAAAATATTAGAAATACATCGCCGCTCGAAAACCAACTTGATGTGGATAAATTTGCTGTAAGCGGATGGTCTATGGGCGGTGGAGGTGCACAACGCGCGGCAGTATTAGACAATACCATTAAAGGTGTGGTTGCGCTGTGCCCCTGGTTAACAAACCCTTCCCTAAACCACGATAGCCCGGTGCTCATATTTAGCGGTCAAAATGATACCACTGCCCCACCTGCCCAACATGCAGACCTTCACTATAACGCTACACCAAATACAACTGATAAACTTCTTTTTGAAGTTGCAAACGGGAATCACTCTGTAGCCAATACCCCCAATGGTGGCGATGGCGTCGTTGGAAGAATTGCCCTTTCATGGCTTAAATTATATGTAGATGAGGATGATTGTTATTGTCCTTTATTAACAGACTCCCTTTTAGTTAATCCTCCGGCTGCCTCTAAGGTACTCTCCAGTTTTGAGTGTGAATTGCTAGGACTACCTGAAAACAGTGTTGCGATTAGTGTATATCCAAACCCAACAAAAAATATGGTGAATGTAAACATAGAAAACACAGCACAATATACCGTTTACAATGCACTAGGGCAAAAAATGCTATCGGGCATACTAACTCAAAACGATAAACAAATAGACTTTTCCAACTTCGTTAAAGGGATTTATTATGTGCGGATGGAAAATGAAACTTTGAAAATTATTCGGAATTAATTATTTAAAATCCTAACTAAAATTGGTTTAAAAACCTCTTTTATTTATTTTAAATAGACTTCAAGATAATAATTTCTTTTATCCGGATGTACTGTACTTACCGGATAAGGAGATAATCGATAACCCACGTACGTTTTAGCCTTTGAAGCGAATAATGTGTTTTCACTTTCTGTCCCAAAAGATGTTCCGTGAAAGATAAGTTCCTTTTCGATTGTCCCTTCCTGAGTTTGAATTTTTGAAAGCACTTTGGCCTGACCTGCCCAAACACATGTGACATCACTGGGACAACGGGAATCTTCTAGTATTTTTAAAAAGGTAATCGATGTGTCTTCAAAAACAGCGGTTTCCCCTAAAGCAATTTTAGCAACAATAACCGGCGCTTTAAGCTTAGAACTTTCTTGTGCCGAAAGCTGTAAGCAAAGAATAAGAAAGAATAAAGTGAAGGTCTTTTTCATAATCAAGGATTCTAAATTCAAAAATACAGATTATATGTGTTAAACTTTCAAATTGCTTACTGCTTTTCTTTATTTTTGAAACACAATCCTTTAATTCAAAGAAACTAACTAGCATTTATGAAACGAACACTCCTTACAAGTGTTTTGTTCCTTATTGGAATTTTATTCCTCACT
>JBGTDF010000217.1:0-1796 GCA_041748455.1 Planktosalinus sp. | reverse complement strand
GTAAATAACCAAAAAATTAAAAAAGCAAATGACAGTAATCCAAAGGATCCAAAAACAAATTTATACGCATTGCTTCCTTTTAAGGCACTTTCCAGAAAATTTTGGTATTTGCGTTCCACTTTAGGAATCGTTCTATACTGGAATCTTTTAGAAGAAGGAATGAGTATGTATTTAAAAAACCACAAGGCAATAGAAACAAAAATAAATAAGTTTCCAAATCCTAACAACGCTTTTGGTCCACCTACAAAGCCTAAAATGGAAAATAAAATTGCTACGGCAAAAAGACCCAGACCCCTTTTAAGGGTTGCGGTTTTATTTCTGTTTTTCCAGCCGATAAACATCATTACCAAGGAAGCTAACAAAATAATCGGCCCTAAAATCTTAAATATAATATGGGTGTCTAAAAGTCCTGAAATCAACAGTAAAACCCCAAACCCAAATAATGCACCACTAATTTTTATAATGGTTTTGCGGGACATTTCCTCCTCTGTGGTTTTCATAAATGCCGAAGTAAGCATGGCATTGATAACCAATGCGACAAACAGGGAGGAAAACAAGACGATAGATAAAGTAAGTGGGAAAAATATCATGAATTTACCCATAATCCCGGGCCAAAAACCTAAAGGTAAGAACGCTGCTAGGGTTGTTCCCGTGGAAGCAATAATAGGCCAGGCAATTTCACCCACACCCTGTTTTGCAGCTTCCATTCGGGGCATGCCCTCGTCCATAAGGCGATAGACATTTTCTACCACCACAATACCATTATCCACAAGCATACCCAGACCCATTACCATTGCAAAAAGTACCATGGTATTTAAAGTGAGGTTTAAGCCAATAACATCTCCTGCTACCGGTAAAATCAAAAAGGAAAGAAGTATGGACAGCGGAATCGCAATTCCCACAAAAAGTGCATTTCTAAATCCTAAAAAGAACATTAATACACTTATTACCAACAATACCCCAAAAATAATACTGTTCTCTAATTCAGCAACCTGATCTTCTGTTCTTGTAGATTCATCACTGGTTATCGATATTTCTAAATTTTCAGGTAAATAAGTGCCGACAGCTTCCGTGAGGTGTTGTTTGATTTTGTGCATGGCAGAAATCATATTCTCACCACTTTTCTTCTTGATACTCAACATAACCACTGGCTCTCCATATTCCCTTGCATAGGTGGTTGCATCCTTTGGCCTGAAATTTATGGTCGCTATATCTCGCAAATAAACAGCGCCATCATCTTCTTTTACCACAATCATTTGCAACTCCTGCGGATCTGATATTTCGCCCAACACACGAATATTCCTGCGTAAACCGTTTTCTATAATGTTACCTCCGGAGATGGTGGTGTTTTCATTCTGAACGGCCGTAATAATCTGGTTGAAATTTACTTCGGCAGCCATCATTTTATAAATATCCACTGCTATTTCAACCTCCTTATCCTGAACCCCCAACAGGGTTGCTTCTTTTACTTCCGGGAATTCCTCTAATCGGTCCTGGAGATCTTCAGCAAATTTCTTTAATTGTTCTTGTGCATAATCGCCCTTTACATTAAGTTGTGCAATGGGCATTATTTCTGAAATATTCAAGTCAAACACATTCGGTTCTACTTTTGCCCCTCCATCCAGGGTGGGCCAATCCTGTAAGGCTTTAACTGCGTCTACTTTGTCTTTTACCCTGACCTTTGCTTCTTCTATGGTCAACGATTCTTCAAATTCCACCGTAATCATGGAGAAATCCTGTAAAGAATTGGAAGTGATTTTCACCACCCCGGAAATATCGTTTATTTCATCTTCCAG
>JBGTDF010000216.1:0-5609 GCA_041748455.1 Planktosalinus sp. | reverse complement strand
GGGTTTGCTTTTCATAGTATAGCTCTCTTCCGGAAGATTCTTTTCCTGGGAAACTATGGATATTATGTTATTAAGCCTGTTTGGCAATAAAATGAGTTTACTGCCTCTTAAAATACTTATTAGATAATTGTCGTCACGGCTTTTAGAATTGGTTTTTGAATAATAGGTATTGATTTCTTGCATCACCTTGCCATATTTTTCCATTTCCCTTCTTGAAGTGATGCTTTGCTTAGAAGCTTTTAATGTAGCCTGGGCTTCTTCTGTAGAATATGCATCAGCACTCCCTTCAATATTTGAGTTGGCCCATTTTACAAATTTTTCTTCTTGTTTTCTCTTAGAGTCTGCTGTTTTATGTTGGGTAAGCGCGTCAATCATTCCCTGACGGTTTTTCCAGTAGTTTGCTATAGAGGCATAACTGGAAGCATAATCGAGTCTCACTTGCTGATTTGCATCCATATGCGGTTTCATAGCGTCCATGGTTGTTTTTGAACCTTCTACCCAGGCAGGATATGCAAATTTTACATTTTGGTCAATTCCGGCAGCTGGCATCCATCGATTGGTTCTTCCGGGATAACCCAGGATCATTGCAAAGTCATTTTCCTTAATTCCTTTTGTACTAACAGGTAAGTGGTATTTAACCTGAAGGGGTACATTGCTTTCAGAATAGGCTGCAGGATTTCCATCTTTATCCCCATAAACCCTGAACAATGCAAAATCCCCTGTGTGGCGTGGCCACTCCCAGTTATCTGTATCCCCACCAAATTTACCGATACTATTGGGAGGTGTACCCACTAACCTAACATCTGTAAAATCTTGATATACAAAATAGTAATATTCATTGCCACTGTAAAAAGGACGTACAGAAACGGTGTATTTTCCTCCTTCGTTATTTTCTTTTTCTATTTTGGCTATTTCCTGATTGATAACTTTTTCCCTTTCCAGTTCTGACATCTCGTCATTTACCAAACCTAATATTCGTTTGGTAACATCATCCATTCTCACAAAGAAGCGCACCGAAAGGTTCTGGGGCTTTAGTTCTTCAGCATAATTTTTAGCCCAAAAGCCATTTGTCAAGTAATCGTTTCTTTCTGTCGAAAGTTCTGCTATCTGACCATAACCACAGTGATGGTTTGTCAATATAAGTCCGTTTTTAGAGATAATTTCAGCAGTACATCCTCCTCCAAATTGCACTATAGCATCTTTAAGGCTATTTTTGTTGACGCTGTAAATTTCTTCAGGGGTAAGTTGTAAACCCATTTTTTGCATATCGACATAATTAAGTCGTTCAATATGCATCAAAAACCACATGCCTTCGTTTGCTTTCATTGGCAAAACAAAAACAGCTACTAATAAACAAAGAATCAATTTTTTCATTGTTGTGAGTGTATTTAATTTAAAAAAGTTAGATAATTTTCATTTTGGAAGTGCTAATATAATGGTTTTTTGCATTTCCGGCGGGAAGAAAATTTTAAACGCATACAAATAGTTGTGGAATTTTAACTTGCACTTTTATAAGCTGCGAATCAATTTTTTTTCTTCTTGCGCTTCTTTAAAGTTTGTGTTAAGTGCAAGTGCTTTGTTGATCCACGATTCTGCCTGGGTTTTATTGCCCATGTGTTTGTGGATTTGAGCAATTCTGTAGTATGCCCATTCTTTTGGCAGTACATCCTTACCGGAATAATTTTCAAGAAAAGTTTCCAAATAAGCCAGTCCTTTTTGCAACTCCACATTATACATGGCAGATACTTTTCCTATTTGATAATTGAGATTGTTCCTTTTGTGCTTTTTAAGGGAAATTTCCCGGGTAGCGATTGCTTTCTCCGGTTGCTTGGTTTTGTTTTCATACAAATCTGCAAGTTTTTCATAAGTATGCGGGGAGTCCCCTATTTCAATGGCTTTTTTATAATGGGTTTCCGCTTCTTTTGATTTATTGTTATATTCTGCAATATAACCCAATGCCAAATGACCATCTACCGGTGAAATTTTAAGCAGTTCATTAGCATACATCATTGAGGTTTTCTCACTCCCACCTAAAATGCCTGGAAGTTGCATATAAAGTTCTACCATTGCCCATCGCGCTTCAATATGTTTTGGGTCTAAATCTGCTGCTTTACCGATGTATTTTTTAATATCGCTTATGTAAGTCAGTGCTCTTATCCTGCTTAAATCTTTGGCTTTCATGCCCAAAGAGCCGCCATATTTAAAATTATAATCGGCATTGTCCGGTTTTTCTTCAACTAAAATTTTATAATAAGCTATTGCTGTATCCCAGTCTTTTGTATATGCCGCAATATCCCCAAGATATTCCCTTGTTTTTGCGTGGGAAGGATTGTCTTTTAAGTAAGAAAGTAACAAAGGTTTTGCCTGAACGTATTTCTCTTCCTTATAGAATTTTTCCCCTATTTCAAAAGAAGACTGACTTAAAACAATAAAGGGTAAAAATAGTATACTAAAAAGGAGTTGTCTCATTGTATTTTTTTATAGTTTAAGTCAATAACTATTCCACAAAGTCTATTTTGAGGTTGGAGGGTATTTTTTCAAAGCTTTTTGTATTGTATTATAGTAATGAACTTCCTTTTGTTGCGGTGTTGCTCTTTCTTTAAAATCACTTTCAATAAGCGCTTGCCAGAAAAGGGCATCCCTTGTGGCATCAATAAAATCCATGGTTAGTTGTTGGTTGACTTGTCTTCCGCCAATGGGTATTCCGCCGGAAACCCCTATGCCGGTGTTTCTTCCTCCGCCACCCACACCAATGCCTATGGTATTGCGCGATGCAGAGGTAAATTCTTTGCTGTAAAAATTAATGTAAAACTGCGGATTTTCAGACTTAGTAAAACCCCTTTCCTTTAGAATACTGTCTGTTGCTTTCATGATGCGTAGATCATCGAGCTCACTCATCCCGGATTCCATAACAGGGAAATAATTATAAGAGGTATATTTTGAAAAATCAGTTTCCTTATCATAATCATAACTTACGGCAGCACCGCAGGAGATTAATAAACCAGCACATACAAACAAGATTAGTTTTTTCATAGAATTTAAATTTAGGGCAGCAAGTAACAATAGCCACAAAGATTAAATTTAAGGTATTGGTAAATCTACGAAAAACGGTAATCCAATAGTTTTAAAATTGTATTAAAAAAACTAATCGTTGAGCATCTTCCATAATTTATCTTTCAGCTCGGTCAACCCTTGTTGCGCGACGGAAGAGATAAACAAGTAAGGAATACCTTTAAATTCTTTGTCCAACTGCTTTTTCATTTCCCCCTTAAGTTCTTCATCCAGCATATCGCTTTTTGAAATAGCCACTAAACGTTCTTTATCCAGAAGTTCGGGATTGTATTTTTTGAGTTCGTTGAGCAAAATGTCATATTGTTCCTTGATATCTTTTGCATCTGCAGGAACTAAGAACAACAAGGTAGAATTACGCTCAATATGTCTTAAAAACCGGTGACCAATTCCTTTTCCTTCAGCAGCCCCTTCAATAATTCCCGGGATGTCTGCCATTACAAAAGTCTGATAATCCCTATACTGAACTATTCCCAGATTGGGCTTCAAAGTGGTAAATTCATAATCTGCAATTTTAGGCTTTGCAGAAGTCACTACCGAAAGCAAAGTGGATTTTCCGGCATTTGGAAACCCTACAAGACCCACATCAGCAAGGATTTTTAATTCCAGTGTAATATCCAGTTCCTGACTGTCCATTCCCGGTTGTGCATAGCGTGGAGTTTGGTTTGTAGAAGATTTAAAATTCCAGTTACCCAGACCTCCTTTACCTCCTTTTAGAAGGATTTGTTCTTCGTCATTTTCGGTAATTTCCAAAATAATTTCCTGGGTTTCTGTATCCCTTACCACCGTTCCCAATGGCACTTCTATATACACATCGTCTCCATCTGCACCGGTACTTCTTGCACTTGCCCCATGTTCCCCGTGACCGGCTTTGATGTGCCGTTTGTATTTTAAATGCAATAATGTCCAGAGGTTTGAATTTCCTTTGAGAATTACATGACCACCACGACCGCCATCACCTCCATCAGGACCACCTTTTGCAACATATTTTTCACGGTGCAAATGGGCAGAACCCTTCCCTCCTTTTCCGGAAGAAACATGCATTTTTACATAGTCTACAAAATTGCCCTCTGTCATAATTTGGTTTCAAGTTTAAAGTTCAAAGTTTTTGGTTTGGTTTACCAATTTACTTTGTTTGTGTAAGCTTTATTTAATTCTTACTTTAAATTATCAATTACTTTGCATAAACGATCCGTGATTTCTTCAATACTTCCCACGCCGTTTACCCCAAAATATTTATTTTGCTTCTCGTAGTAGTTTTTTAGGATTGCGGTTTCGTTATAATACACCTTGATACGATTTCTAATGATCGCTTCATCGGCGTCATCTGCCCTGCCACTGGTAGCACCTCTTCCCAGAAGACGTTCGACCAAAACCTCATCATCCACTTCAAGTGCCACCATAGCGGCAATCTTAGTGTTTTTTTCTTCCAGTAACTCTTCCAGTGCCACTGCTTGGGCTTCAGTGCGTGGGAAACCGTCAAAAATAAACCCATTTGCTCCTTCATTATTCTCCACTTCTGCTTTGAGCATTTCAATGGTCACTTTATCAGGTACTAATTGGCCTTTTTCAATATAGGATTTTGCTAAAGAGCCAAGTTCTGTGGCATTTTTAATATTGTAGCGAAAAACATCTCCTGTCGAAATATGGACCAGGTTATATTTGTCTTTTAAAATTTCTGCTTGTGTACCTTTTCCGGCTCCCGGGGGGCCGAACAAAACTAGATTTGTCATTTAATGTGTTTTTATTTGATAAACTTCGGGTAAATTCCTGCCCAGACCATCATAATCCAGACCATATCCCACTATAAATTTATTCTCAATTTCAATTCCTATATAATCAATTTTTAAATCCTTTTTGTAAGCTTCCGGTTTAAAAAATAAGGTAGCAACTTTAAAGGATTTTACTTTTTCTTTCGAAAAAATTTCATGCAATGCTACTAAGGTATTTCCGGTATCCACAATATCTTCTACCAGAATTACTAACCTGCCTTCCAGATTTTCATTAATCCCTATTAATTCATTTACTTTTCCGGAAGACGCTGTGCCTTCATAAGACGCCATTTTGACAAAACTCACTTCACAATTGCCGGGGTAAGCTCTTACCAAGTCACTTACTACCATAAAAGCCCCATTTAAAACGCCTACAAAAATTGGTGTTTTCCCTTTTGCATCTTTGGCAATTTCTTTGGCAAGATTATCAATGGCTGCTGAAATACTTTTTTCACTTATAAAGGGAACAAATGTTTTATCGTGAAGTTGTATCAAAATATGCTATTGAAAAATTAAGAGTGCAAATTTACGAAATATAAGGTATTTATCTTCAGTAAACGGAACTTTAAATTTTAATGCTAAAGAAATCAGTCCACTAATATCCTTGGTATGGACTGCGGCAGCCTGGTCAACATCTCATAGTTTATCTGATTGCTGAATTCGCTAAAAGAAGTTACACCGATTTCCAGGTCGCCTTGTTTTCCTATTAAAATAACTTCATTTCCTTTTTCAACGGTATCTAAATGGGTCACATCTACTGTCATCATG
>JBGTDF010000215.1:0-2478 GCA_041748455.1 Planktosalinus sp. | reverse complement strand
TTTCCGAAGAAAACCGTTCGTTTGCAATTTAACAGCAAAGAAACTTCCCTAAAAGAAGTGGTACTGCTTCTAAGTAGCATTGGCTATGAACCCTACATAAGCTTGGACGATTATGAACCCGAAAAAAAACCCATAAACAGGTCCCTTATTTACAAACTGGGTATCGCCGGTTTTGCTTTCGGGAATATTATGTTTCTTTCCTTTCCTGAATATTTTGAAGTGGATGAATTCTGGCTGGAGCAATACAAACCCGTATTTCGTTGGTTGATGTTTACTTTCTCCCTGCCGGTGTTTTTTTATTCTGCTTCCGGGTATTTTATTTCGGCTTATAAAGGCTTGCGTGCCAAAGTACTCAACATTGATGTGCCATTGGCGCTGGGTATTTTTGTGCTTTTTGCCAGAAGTACCTATGAAATTGTCTTTGATCAGGGAACCGGTTTTTTTGACAGTCTCACGGGACTGGTTTTCTTTCTGTTACTTGGAAAGTTCTTTCAGCAGAAAACTTATAATTTTCTGTCGTTTGAACGTGATTTTAAATCCTATTTTCCTATTGCCGTCACCAGGATTTCCGAATATCGCCAGGAAGAATCCCTGCAGGTGTATAAAGTAAAAAGAGGGGACAGGCTGCTCATAAGAAACCAGGAACTTATTCCTGTCGATTGTATATTGATCAAGGGAAATGCACTGATCGATTACAGTTTTGTCACCGGTGAGTCTGCTCCTGTTCCTAAAAAGTCAGGAGAAAAGATATTTGCGGGCGGAAAGCAGATTTCAGGCGTGATTGAAGTGGAAACCCTTAAAACAGTCTCCCAAAGTTACCTTACCCAATTGTGGGGCAATGATGTATTCAGTAAAGACAAAGAACAGGCATTTACGAGCCTTACCAATACCATCAGCAAGCATTTTACCATTTTTATATTGAGTGTAGCCTTTGTGTCTGCGGCATACTGGTTTGTTGTCGATCCCTCTCTTGCCATGCAGGTATTTACTGCGGTTTTGATAATCGCCTGCCCTTGTGCTTTGGCGATGTCTGCACCTTTTACCCTAGGGAATGTGCTGCGTATTTTCGGCAACAAAAAATTCTACCTTAAAAATGCCACCGTGATCGAACAACTTGCAAAGATTGA
This sequence comes from Planktosalinus sp., assembly GCA_041748455.1. Classification (GTDB taxonomy): domain Bacteria; phylum Bacteroidota; class Bacteroidia; order Flavobacteriales; family Flavobacteriaceae; genus Planktosalinus. The sequence continues at coordinate 1,351 of JBGTDF010000215.1, read as the reverse complement.
CACGGTTATTTTTGATAAGACAGGAACAATTACGGCCAATGCTAAAAGCAATATCACCTATGACGGGACACCCTTAAGCGATAAAGAAGAAAGCCTTTTGAAGAACACCCTGCGGGCATCTAATCATCCCCTTAGCCGCTCGTTATACACACTTTTGAAAGAACACGATATAGTGACTTTAGATTCCTATGTGGAATACCCCGGTAAAGGAATGGAAGCCCAAAGTAACGGGGATGTCATAAAAATAGGATCTGCATCTTATGTAGATAGGTCAAACAAAGGCGTGCAGACAGATAGTAATCAAACTGCCGTTCACGTACGAACAAACAAAGAATACAAAGGGAAATATCTTTTTAACAACAGTTACCGGGATGGCGTTACCACTGTTTTCAATGATTTGGAAAAACAGTACCATCTGGCAATCCTTTCGGGGGATAATGAAGGAGAGAGGGCTTTTTTGCAACAAAATTTACCCGGAACAACCGCAATGCGCTTCAATCAAAAGCCGGAAGATAAATTGGAATACATCCGTAACCTACAACAAAATGGGCATCAGGTAGCGATGGTGGGTGATGGCTTGAATGACGCCGGTGCTTTAAAGCAAAGTGAGGTAGGTATCGCTATTTCTGAAAATGTAAATGTGTTTTCCCCGGCCTGTGATGCCATACTGGATGCTTCAAAATTTGAGCAATTGCCCGCCTATCTGCGAATGTCTAAAAGGGCAATCACCATCATTAAAGCAAGTATTGGCATCTCGTTTTTATACAATATTGTTGGGCTGTATTTTGCCGTAACGGGACAGTTGGCACCGGTCGTTGCAGCTATTATTATGCCGCTGAGTTCCATAAGCGTAGTTGTTTTCACCACTTTGGCAACAAATATTACGGGCAGGAAATTGAGGTGAGAAGGAACGTCACCCAAATCAGAAAAGATAAACAAAGTCCTTTTTCAGATTCCCGAATAACTTACATATATACACAATTCATTTTTTACCCATCTAAAATACAACTTTTCTATAAAGTAAAATATAATTTATAAATTATTGTGAATCAATTAATTAAAACAAGTGCAAACGACTACAAACGTTTGTAAACGATAATAAACGAAAGTAAATGCGTAAAAACCGAATAAAATTTGCCGGCTGAATAATCTTTGCATCGTTGAATGAAACCAACAGGTGGAAACAACAAAATGTATTAACTGTTTAATTTTAAATTTTAGTATTATGAACGCACTTAGAAACAAAGTACAGTTGATTGGAAGATTAGGTCAGGAACCTGAAATCATTAACTTCGCCGACGGCAACAAAATGGCTAAATTTTCTCTGGCCACAGATGACAGCTATAAAGAC
>JBGTDF010000214.1:0-4334 GCA_041748455.1 Planktosalinus sp. | reverse complement strand
CTGCGCCAGGACAATGATTAGAATGTTGTAACCCCTCACGGTTGAAAAAAGACTCAGCATTTTCAGGAGAATCTTTTTATTCTTTTTAGAAAAGAGAGGCATAAGGGAGGTTTTAGAAATTATAAACCACTTCCAACTTATAATTTTTAAGTGCTTTCTGTGCTTTTTCCAAATCTTCGGTAAATCCTAAAATATAGCCGCCGCCACCGGAACCGCAAAGTTTCAGGTAATAAGCATTGGTGTCAATCCCCTTTTTCCAAAGTTTATGGAATTGCACGGGTATCATTGGTTTAAAATTGTCCAGAACTACGTGTGAGAGTTGTTTTATGTTAGAAAACAAAGATTTTACATCACCTTTGAGAAAATCATCCACACAGGCATCGGTATGTTTTACAAACTGATCCTTTAGCATATTGCGAAAACCTTCCTGCTTCATGTTTTCCATAAAGATTTGGACCATCGGCGCTGTTTCACCCACCACACCACTATCCAGTAAAAAGACAGCTCCTTTTCCTTTTTTGAGTTGGGAAGGAATTCCGGCAGGCTCAATATTGTCTTGTGAATTGATAAGTATAGGTAAACTCAAATAACTGTTTAACGGGTCAAGTCCGGAGGATTTTCCGTGGAAAAAAGACTCCATTGCACTGAAAATGTTTTTAAGTTGCAATAGTTTTTCCCGTGTAAGGTTTTCCAGAACTGTAATCTTGTTATTGGCATATTTATCATAAATAGCTGCTACTAATGCACCACTACTCCCTACACCATATCCCTGCGGAATGCTGGAATCAAAATACAAGCCGGCTTCAATATCTGCATGTAAGGCATCCACATCAAAAGTAACCAATGCGGCATTTTCTTCCTGCAAGGTCTGTAGATATTCTGCAAAACGTTTTAATCCCTGATTAGATTTATGTGTGGCAACGGTGTGCTCAGAATCAATTTTAAGTGCTCCGTTATAAAAATTATATGGAATGGATAAGCCTTTGGAATCCTTGATGATTCCATACTCACCAAAGAGTAAAATTTTAGAGTAAAAAAGGGGTCCTCGCATATAACTATTAAATTGGATATAAATTTACAATTTTTTTGCACCTTTTCCAATATGGTCGCAAATATACTGACTGTTTTGACAATATGCAACTAACTCCTTCTTAATGAAGTCATAAACCTTTTCTTTCTCTCCTTTTGGATACAACACATGTACATTGGCGCCGGCATCCAGTGTAAAACAGACCTTGCTTCCTGTTTCTTTACGGAAATTCCAAATGCGGTTGATAATCTCCAGGGTGTTGGGATGCATCAAAATAAAATAAGGCATAGAGGTCAGCATCATAGCGTGCAGCGAAAGGGCTTCACTTTCCACAATTTTTATGAATTCGTTTAAATTACCCTCTTTTAAAACCGGAATCAATTTGGCCATATTACCATTCGCTTGCGCGAAACGTTGCTCTGCAAAGGGATGGTCGTGCATCAGGTTGTGGCCCACGGTACTCGAAACTTGTTTTTCACCTTTATCGACCAAAAGAATAGTATCCTGATAGTTCTCAAAATTGGGATGCACTTCAAAAGGATATTTGGTTCCGAAAAGTTGGCTGCTTCCGGGAATTTGAGAATGTTCCCCCCACACAATCAACGGACCTTCCACACTGCGACAGGCACTCCCCGAACCCAGTCGCGCCAAAAAGGATGCTTTTCGATTAAAATACTCTTTAGTCATTTTATCTTCACCGGACGCTGAGCGGAGCCGAAGCGCCATCTCCATAAAACACAAAGCCAACGCACTCATTCCACTGGCTGAAGAAGCTATCCCGCTACTATGCGGAAAACTGTTGGTAGTTTCGATTCTAAAAGCGTATTGCTTTAAAAATGGAAAGTAGATTTCTATTCGCTGAAAGAATTTTAAAATTTTTGGTTCGAAACCTTCCTCCCTTTTACCATCCAAATAAACTTCAAATGCAAAATCCCCGGAGGCTTTTGGTTCGTAAAATAAAGTAGTTTTTGTATGGCAATTGGAAAGCGTAAAACTGATGGAAGTATTTTTTGGTAATTGCTCACCATATTTTCCCCAGTATTTTACCAAAGCAATGTTGCTTGGGGATTGTACAGAAACTTGTCCCTTTTCAAGGGTGTTTGTGTAGTGTTTTGCAAGGAAATCTTTTTCAATCATGGTGGGACAAAGATACATATTTTCACTTCAAAATAAATAGTTAGTTCACCCGCAGATAGCGCAGATATCATTCTGAAATTGCTCTTGCTACCAAAAATCCACCAGTCCAGCAATTTTGAAAATTGAAGCCGCCGGTGATGGCATCTATGTTGAGTACTTCGCCTGCCAGATACAGGTTTTTATGTAGTTTACTTTCAAAGGTTTTAAAGTCTATTTCTTTTAATTCCACGCCGCCGGCGGTGACAAATTCTTCTTTGAAGGTGCTTTTGCCGTCGACATTAAATTTGCTTTCTATTAGTTGTGTGGTGAGGTTCTGCAATTGTTGCTTATTGACCTCGGCCCATTTTGTTTCCGCATCCATTTCGGAAGCATTTACCAGACTTTGCCATAAGCGTTTGGGCAATTCAAAAAGCGGGTATTTCACGACCAACTGTTTTGCCTGGTCTTGTTTGTAGTCTTTCAGCAGGTTCATAACCTCATCAGCCTCCTTATATTCCAGCCAGTTCACCTGAAGGGTGAATTTGTAATTCAATTCATTAAGTTCCAATGCTCCCCATGCAGATAGCTTTAAAATCGCCGGTCCGCTCAAGCCCCCGTGGGTAATTAATAACGGACCTTCACTCTCAAGCCCTGTTCCCAAAACTTTTACAGAAGCATTTGTGGAAACCCCGGGCAAGTCTGTGATGCGATTGTCTTTGATGTTGAATGTAAACAAGGAGGGCACCGGCGGGACAATGGTGTGGCCCAACCCTTCCAGTAAGTTCCATATTTTTGGGTTGCTCCCTGTTGCGACCACGAGGTTGTTAACGAGAAAATTCCCTTTTGAAGTTGTTATTTCCCAAAGTTCCTCTTGTTTTGAAATACGTTGCACGGAATGGTTCATCAATACCTCAATCCCCAACCGTTTTACTTCCGAAAGGAAACAATCAATAATGGTTTGCGAACTATCCGTTTCCGGAAACATCCTGCCGTCTTCTTCAATTTTCAAGGAAACTCCCCGCTTTTCAAACCATTCGATAGTATCGCCGGTCATAAAATGGTGAAAAGGGCCGAGCATTTCTTTCTCTCCCCTGGGGTATTTTTTGGTCAAGTCTTTTGGAATAAATTCGGCGTGTGTAACATTGCATCGCCCGCCTCCTGAAATCCTTACTTTGGTCAGTACTTCTTTACCACGTTCCAGGATGGTGATCTTAGCATCCGGATTCAATTCCGCAGTATTGATGGCAGTGAAGAATCCCGAGGCTCCACCGCCGATTATGAGGATATCTGTGGAATAGTTGCTCAAGGAGAAAGAATTAATTTTGTCATTAAATTAATACTGTATCAGAAACAAGAGTCTCTCTCAGATATTTATAATTGCCCTGCTGTTTCTTCATGATTGTTTGTAATGTAAGTAATAAGATAAGTATCTCCCCGAGTTTCAAAAAAAATAAACCACCTCGTTCGTTTGTTAGGATTGTAAAAGATGTATTTCGAGCCTAAATGATTAAGATGTAATGGTGTGATTTTATAAGGAAATGTTGGTGTAATCAACAGCATTCTCTAAAAAGGAAAAATAACCTTCTAAATAAAGTGTATGTATCAAATCATTGATATAATACTCAACTTCAGGTTTGTATAATACATTTATTTTTCCCACTTCAAAGACGAAAGAAACCGGGTTGTGCGTTTTTTAATTCTTCCCAACTAATGGCGTTTTCAATTTCCTCCTCAAACCGGAAAGGTTTTTGTTTCCTGAAGTGATTAATTTGTTCAATAACATCAGGGTCTTCAATCGAATTTATCCATTGAATTATTTCTTGTTTTGTTGTTGCTAAACCCATAATCGTATAAAGTTTACTTACAAAGGTAATAAAAAAAGCGTATCCCATTGTTGCATTTACTAATGGAACATATGCAGTTATTCCCCGGCAAATTTCTCGCATAACTGCAAAGTATTTTTTATATCTTCCATCGTTGTGCGCGGGTTTATCAGGCACATCCTTAAAACCACCTGCTTGTTTAAAACGGTGGTCACCAGAAGCGCTTGACCGGAAGCGACCACTTTTTGGGAAATGTGTTGGTTGATAGTATCCAATTGTTTTTCTGACATCTTTTCCGCAATGGGATTATATCGAAAATTAATTATCGCCAATGTAGCAGGGGAAACGACTTCCCACTTCCGACT
>JBGTDF010000213.1:0-4120 GCA_041748455.1 Planktosalinus sp. | reverse complement strand
GGATTTTTTATTAGTTATACTATTCCTCTCCTCTCATTAAAACCATTATTCCAATAAACATTACCTCAATAACCATTCACTAGTACACCATTAACTATTTCTCAATAACTCAATTTCTCATTTTCCAGTAACTCAATCCCCAATAAAGAGTATTACTATTCCCATACCCACTATAGATATTATCTATTACAAAAGATTAAGAATAAGGAAAGCTTTTGGTAAATTAGCAGGAATTAGTAAAAATAAAAACACATACTATGCAAAACGACCACAAAACACCCGGCAACGTCTGGGAAGTAAACGAATCCAGCAGATGCCCTTTTATGGGCGGCGCCCTAGATAAAACCGCAGGCAGCGGTACCTCAAACCGCGATTGGTGGCCTAATATGTTGAATTTATCCATATTGCGGCAACACTCTACCTTATCTGACCCTATGGGGAAAGATTTTAATTATGCGGAAGAATTTAAAAGCCTTGACCTGAATGCTGTGAAGAAAGACCTTCATGACTTGATGACAGATTCACAGGACTGGTGGCCGGCAGATTATGGTCATTATGGGCCGTTGTTCATTCGTATGGCGTGGCACAGTGCAGGTACTTACAGAATAGGCGATGGCCGTGGCGGAGCAAGCTCCGGGTCGCAGCGCTTTGCCCCATTGAACAGTTGGCCTGACAATGCAAACCTGGACAAAGCGCGTTTGTTGCTTTGGCCCATCAAACAAAAATATGGCAGGAAAATATCCTGGGCAGATTTAATGATCCTTACGGGGAACGTGGCACTGGAATCCATGGGGTTAAAGCCTTTTGGTTTTGGTGGCGGCCGTGAAGACATCTGGGAACCCGAAGAAGATATTTACTGGGGTTCAGAAGGCGAATGGTTAGGTAACAAAGAACGCTATTCTAAGAAAGAAAGTTTAGAAAATCCGCTGGGTGCCTCCCATATGGGACTTATCTATGTAAACCCGGAAGGACCTAACGGAAACCCTGATCCAATCGGTGCGGCACGTGATATTCGTGAAACATTTGGCCGTATGGCAATGAACGATTATGAAACCGTAGCTTTGATAGCAGGAGGCCATACCTTCGGAAAAACCCATGGAGCAGCAGATCCTGTTGAATACGTAGGGGTAGAACCTGCAGGCGGTGGCCTGGAAGAAATGGGCATGGGATGGAAAAACAAATTTAATTCAGGAGCCGGAAGGGATACTATTACCAGTGGAATAGAAGGAGCCTGGACAACTACACCTGCGCAATGGGGCCATAACTTTTTTGAAAATCTGTTTGGTTTTGAATGGGAATGTCATAAAGGACCGGGAGGTGCATTTCAATGGAGGCCAAAAGACGGTGCTGGCGCAGGAATGATTCCGGATGCTTTTGATCCTAATGTGAAACATCAACCTTTTATGCTGACCACAGATCTTTCCCTTAGGGAAGACCCGGAGTATAGAAAAATATCCAAACATTTTCACGAAAACCCCGAGGAGTTTGCAGATGCTTTTTCGAGAGCATGGTTTAAACTAACCCACAGAGATATGGGACCTGTTTCCCGCTATCTGGGAACTGAAGTGCCGCAGGAAGAACTTATCTGGCAGGATCCTGTGCCAAAAGTAGATCACGCACTTGTGAGCGAGAATGATATTGCAACGCTGGAACAAAAAATACTGGATACAGGATTAACAATATCTCAATTGGTTTCTACCACATGGGGTTCGGCTTCCACCTTCCGTATTTCTGATAAACGTGGTGGTGCCAATGGTGCCCGCATTCGTCTGGAACCACAAAGACATTGGGCAGTTAACAATCCGCCGCAATTGCAAAAAGTACTTAGAAAACTGGAAGAGGTTCAAAAGGAATTCAATGCTGCTCAATCGGGCAACAAAAGAGTTTCACTGGCAGACCTCATTGTTTTGGGAGGTGGTGCAGCCATTCGCAAAGCAGCAAAAGACGCCGGAAAGGATATTCAGGTGCCATTTTCACCCGGACGCACAGATGCCACAGCAGAGCAAACCGATGCAGAAGCTTTCGAACCTTTAGAGCCAATGGGCGACGGATTCAGAAACTATGCAAGTAATAAAGACCACATAAATGCTTCGGCAGAAGAAAGGTTAGTGGACAAAGCACAATTACTTTCCCTTACACCACCTGAAATCACAGCACTTATAGGCGGTATGCGTGTATTGAATGCTAACTATGACGGTTCCAATCACGGAGTATTTACTGACCGTCCGGGACAGTTGACCAATGATTTCTTTGTGAATTTATTGGATATGCGAACCACCTGGAAAGCAAAAACAGACGCGCAGAACGTATTTGAAGGCAGGGACCGCAGAACCAATGAAGTGAAGTGGACAGGAACAAGGGTAGACCTTATTTTTGGTTCCAATTCAGAATTCAGGGCGCTTGCTGAGGTTTATGCTTGCAACGATGCACAGGATAAGTTTATAAATGATTTTGTAAAGGCTTGGACTAAGGTGATGAACCTTGACCGATATGATCTGATTAAATAGTTTAGCTTTTAATTGTTAATTTGTGAAGACGGTCCAGCAACGGACCGTTTTTTTATAGTACTAGTTTGCCCTTGTGGCACTTAAAGTTATGTTGTTACCGATTCCCCCAGTTGCCCCGGCCCGCCGATGGCGGGAGAAGGGGAAACCTGTTTTAAAAATTTATTTTCTTCAAACCCCCACCTTTTAAATTAGTATACATTGTTCAGAAGCAGTAGGCAGTAGATTTTTGATTTACTTCTAACTTCAAACTGCCATTGTCTACTGCTTCTGACCACTGACAACTGGAACTACTGAGCACTCAAACTTTACTCCCCCCGGTCATGGAATTCAGTAAACGCTTCAGCATCTCTGAAGGTTTAAAGTCGAGTTCCTTGAGGTTGGTGATAAGCCGTTCCAAGGCAATAAAAGTTATGAAAGATTGCAAAACGGCTTTGTCAGTTTCCGGGTTGGAATAAAAGCTGTTCAGCTGAAAATTAAAGAAGTTGATAATAAGCAGGTACAGAAAATAAAAAAAGTAAATGATAAACTTAATGTTGTTTTCAGAAAGCAGATAATCTGTCAATTCTTTAAAGTCTGTTTTTTTTATTTTTTGCAAATGTGTTATCCGGAATGGGGACAGCAGGTAAATCAATTGTTTGATTTGCGAATTTAAAAGTGTGGCAATGACTACGGTAAATGTCACAATTATATAAATGTGTGTGGTTTCTGTAAGGTTGATCAGTGTGGAAAATTTATCAAAAAAGAGAAAGCCCAAAGGTATCGCACATGAAAAGAACAGGTACATCAACAAATGTACTTGTAATATCAGGTAAGGCGCAGAAATGGTAATAAACCCCATAAACAACTTTACAGGAAAAAAGAATACCTCTTTAATAGCTTTAGTCGTGTAATTGGGCAAGCGTTTCGCAAGGACATAGGAGACTAAACAGCCTGTCAAGTAGGTTATGAAAAACCAACCGCTGTACTCCAGTTTTACAAACCAGCTTAATCCATAGATGATAAAACCGGCAATCCCTAGAATGATTGATCCGGAAGCAATAATAAGAATAAGGGAGACGAGCTCTTTGTTTATGTTCTTCATTTAAAAATTGCAGGCCTGGAAATAAACACTGCTTTTTCTTCGGAAAAAATCAGGTTTTATGCAACACCAAACTTACTTTTTTTAAAACTAATTCACAACGAAATTCAGTGCCATCAAACAATTAATTTTTCTATCCCACTTAGCGTCTTAAAGCATTGAAAAAGTGAATATTTAACAAAACTTTCTGTTTAACTAAATGATAAATATATTTAAACATTCAGTATCTTTGTGAGGCAATAAAATTTTTATTAAAAAGTGTATTATGGCAACTACAAAAAAAACAACCCCAAAGAAAAAACCCGAAGCAGCCAAAGAAATTATAACAGCACAACACATTATGGATGTGTACATGAATTATGTCCTGGAACATGAGCAGGCGCCTAAGTCTGTGTATAAGTTTGCTAAGGACAATAACTTCACCGAAGTAGAATTCTATCAGTTTTTTGGTTCGTTTGACGGTTTAAAATCTGCTATCTGGACTACATTTTTTGAAATGACTATGGATCTTGCGCATAAAAACAAGGATTTTGAA
>JBGTDF010000212.1:0-2474 GCA_041748455.1 Planktosalinus sp. | reverse complement strand
CCTCGTTATTACAAGAAACAAGGATAAAGATTATACTATAAAAAAGAAACCTCCATTTTTTCATTTTACTGATTTACTGTCCCCAAGCTGAATACAGTGGCGCCATTTTGTTGTATTAATTTCTGTGCGGTATAATTCATCATTAAGTCTGTATTATACACATTAAGATCCCAGGTATTTGGGTTTTTAAACCATTCGGCAATATTCATTTCAATTTCGATATCGACATCTGATGTTATGGTAAACCCGGGTAAATTGACTTCAAAAAAGTTTTGCTCAAACACCCCTTCACTCACCCTGGCAGTTCCATGATGAAAATTGAAGGGTGCAAAAGAACTGTCTTCAGTTTGATAGTTTCCATCCATTTGCATAAAATGGTATCCACCGCCCAGCATTTCGGGCCAATTCCATGATACAGCATTCAAATCAGGATATGCACCGCTAATATTGTTTGCCTCCTCAAGCCCAAAAATAAAGGTAACACCGGTATAAGTGTCCAGTGGAGCATTTAAGGATGGCGAAAACGAAAGTGTTCCTGCCTGAGAAACATCCACTAAATGATAACCGTCAAAAGCTACAGTTTCGCCATTGGCCTTTTTAAATTTAATATTGGAAATTAAATACCGCAGTCGCTCTATATTTAAAACATCGCCATTTTCATTAGTATAGTTTGTATTTCCAAAATTGGCATTGGTAAAACTTGTTCCATCCCAGTTATGGGTGAAAGTGAAAGTCACATTTGCATCCTGCTCTGCTGAATTAGTATCATCGTCTGAGCTACATCCTGCAAAAGTGATAATTGCAAGTAGTAATAAAAATATTTTTTTCATTTTAAATTAGTTTAAAAGTAAGATTAAGGCATCTTTTGATCCCTTATTTTCCGGGACATCAAAATCAGAACTCTGGGAACTGCCTGCCACAACTACTTTATTGTCTTGTGTAATTACACTGTCATTACCAAACTCCAGGTTAGAACCTCCATAATTTTTCTCCATGAGTATCCCTCCATCGGTATCGGTAATTACAAGCCAATAATCGCTTTGCCCATAATTTGCGCTAACATCCTGATCATTGCTTCTTGAAGTTCCAAAAACAACGATTTTAGCATCGGTAAATTGTTTTACAGACCTTCCGGTATCAAATTGAGAGCCACCATAGGTTTTTTGCCATAGCAAATCGCCATTATCGTTTATCTTTATTAACCACGCATCTGCATTGCCCTTGTTATTTGTAACATCCTGATCGCTGCTTCTGGTATCGCCAATAATAAAATAGTTGCCGTCTTGAGATTTTATAATCCCATAGGCAATTTCAATGCCTGACCCACCATAGTTTTTTGCCCAAAGTAATTCCCCGGCAGAAGTTATCCGCACAGCCCAAAAGTCATAGCTGCCTTTAGAATTTGTTATGTCAAAATCATCGCTTTCGGTATTACCTATCATGATATACCCGCCATCGTCTGTTTGCAGTACATCATAACTTCTGTCATTGTTAGTGCCACCATAATATTGTGTCCATTCAATTTCCCCGGAGGCATTTGTTTTTATCCCCCAGAATTCACCGACACCATGCCTTTGCGATTTTGCAGAAATACCTTGACTTGCTCGACCGTCAAAATCCAGAAATCCGGTGAGGAAATATCCACCGTCTGCAGTTTGGATAACGGATTGTCCCTGATCATTCCCGGAAAAGCCATAGGTGTTTTCCCATTGCAAATTTCCGGATGCATCCAGTTTAATCAACCAATAATCATAAAATCCATTGTTATTGGAAACATCCCCGTCATCGCTTCTCGTGTACCCGGTAACTGCAAAGCCGCCATCCTCTGTATTTATTATTTTAGTTGCCCTGTCATCGCCCGATCCACCATAGGTTTTACTCCATAATAAAGTACCGTCAGGGTTCAGTTTAAATACCCAAAAATCAGCATCTGTAGTTGTTTTGTCAACAATATCGCCGTTGGTACTGAGTGTAAATCCGGCAACAGCAAAACCGCCATCGGGTGTCTTTACAATAGATGTTGCATCGTCTTCATTAGAACCGCCAAAGTTTTTAGCCCATTCTATTTCGCCGGAAAAATCTATCAATGGTGGGTCATCATCTGTTACTACCGATTCATCGTCCTTTTTACAAGATAAAATTGTAATTAAGAAAACGAGGCAAAAAATCTTTAGGTAAACCGGTTTTTCAAGAAACATTTTATTTTTTTATTATTTTTTTTGAAGTGTTTCCGTTGATATTTAAAAAATACATGCCTTTAGTAAGGGAAGAAATATCAATTGTTCTTGCAAATGTATTAGGATTATTAAACGCTAAAACCTCTTGCCCTATTGTGTTATAGATGCGTATGGAAACTATGGCAGTGTTTGGTGATTTGATGGTCAAAAAGTTATCCGCGGGGTTAGGAAAAATGGTGAATTGCTCTACTTCTATTTCTTCTGTCGCTAAAAAATTTGGATCCTTCACTAAAAAAA
>JBGTDF010000211.1:0-2234 GCA_041748455.1 Planktosalinus sp. | reverse complement strand
TTTATTCCGGTAACGACCACTAGATATCCAAAAAATCCAGACTCAAACCCCATAGGAACTTCGCCGGTTCCGTGCAACAGCGTTTTCATGCTTGGCTTTACAAGCCGCACGAAAACTTAGTTGTTAGCGGTAGTTTTTATTTTTTCCATTCATTGATTATTTCGGTAAAATCATCAAGCATTAGGTCAAAATTGTAATTGAACTTCTTTTTTTTCAGTTTGTCTATGATTGTATTTAATGCTGTTAAAGCATATTGAGTAAATTGTTTTTTTTGTTGTTGATAGCTTAATTCGCTAAACGCTTTTTCAAAATGAATATCAATATTCACTTTACCTGTGTCTGTCCTAAAAGGACCGTATAGAAATCTGTTTCTTAGATAGTAACCATTCTCTTCAATCTCTTTGTTAGAATACATTGTGTGCAATTCTTCCCACGCTTTTTGGTTAGTCAGTTTTTTGTCACTTTCTGAAATGATAAAATTAGTTTTACAGTGAGCATTGTCATAAAAGCTATGAGAATGATTTATAATAATTCTGTTTATTACATTTCCATATTTTTCTGGACGCATTTTCTCCTTTAACAGAGGTTGCAATTCTTTATCAACACTTTCTATGAACTCTTTTGAATTTTCATAACAATTGCTTATTCCTCTTTCAAACCAAATGGGATTTTTTGGTGTCCAATTTCTTTGGCTTTCAATTTTTAAATCTTGGATGTTTTCTTTTGCCTCATATTCCCAAAGAATTGTTTGCTTATTGTCAATTTGGTTTGGACTAAAATGGTATGATGTTCTTCCTTGCTCTATTGTAAAACCTGTCGTTCTTTTAGACCAAATAGCATTTACAAATCTGCATTCTCCAAATTTGTTTAGAAAAAAAGTCCTTGGATTTCCATTAAAATACATTCCTCTTAATGCTTCAAGTGGTTCATATTTTCCCCAACCTATAATAGCAAGACTTTCACAAATTTTTACTGCTTTATTCCAATCAGATACATTTTTGTAGTCTGCGTATTGTAAAAACTCTGAAAAAAGGTTTTCACGTAGTTTATCCTGATTACTTTGTCTTTCTAAGAAATTTTTAAGTTCTTTTAAGTCGTAAATTTCATTCATTCAGTTTCGTAATTTTCGTTTCTGTGACGGGTTCTGTAAAATTACCGCTAACGTAAAGAGTTTTAAACGCAATCTAGCCAAAAAAAATTACTATTTGAATTGGGGTCACCTAGATTGCGGTTAAAACTTAGTTGGACGAAACCGGGGACCTGCCTATGGGCATTTATGTTTCGTTATGTGGGGAATTTTGAGGTTTAAGGTACTGTCAACCTCAGTTTTGGTCTTTATAACTGCCAGCGTCCGGATGCTTTCGGTACTGTATGGGCAGTCCTTTCCCATTAACGCACGGATGCGTTTTGATTTGGGGCATGATTTCAAAGAACGGTGTTATGCTGGGTCCTATCAGGGCTCCTTGCCCTTCCCCTCCGCAAGGCCATAGACCATCTTCCCGGTTTCGCAACAGCGGCACTTGAACGGGTCCTTACCCAGTATTTCCTCCAGAATCTCATAGGTCGACAACCCCTCATAAAAGGAGATGAACCTCGCCGCATTCAGCAGCCTGAAACAGTCTTCCATTTTGGTCTTGCTGTTCGCCGACGACATGATCCCGTAATACCTTATCTTGTAAAATCCGCTGGGTAGAATGTGCTGCATGAACCTGCGGGTGAATTCGGCGCCGGGAAGGTCCATGATCTTGCTTTTGCGGTCCCGGTAATCCTTCCACCTGAACTTTACGGTGCCGTCTTCAACGGCCAGTATCCGGCTGTTGCTGATTGCCACCCGGTGGGTGTACCTGCCCAGATAGCTGACCACCTGGTTGGCCCCTTTGAACGTTTTTTTGATATAGACATGCCAGGACTTCGAATAGGCTTCCTTTTTTACAAGTTCGGGGGCGGCGTACATTCCTTTCTGTTTTTCGGGTATCCTGAGCTGGCCTGCCCGCAAGGCATGGAGGAGCTTTTCCATGAATACCCCCCTGAATATGCCTGATAGGGCTTTCACGGGCACAAAGAACTTTTTGTTGGCCGACACCCATTCCATGTTGTCGGCATCGGGCCCCCCGGCGGGTACCAGCATATGGATATGCGGATGGTAATTGAGAGCCTGTCCCCATGTATGGAGCACCGACAGGCAGCCGCTGTCCACTCCCAGGAAGGCGGGGTTCGACGCCGCCTTCCTCACC
>JBGTDF010000210.1:0-2590 GCA_041748455.1 Planktosalinus sp. | reverse complement strand
AACTTACTACTGAAGAAAGAACCAAAATGGCAGAAGCACCTTTCAGCCTCGAAGCTTATAAAAAAGCACTGGATATGAATGATGTGTTTGGCGAAAAAGGCTATACCACCAATGAAAGAAATTCCATCAGGCCCACACTGGATGTCAATGGTATCTGGGGAGGATATACCGGCGAAGGAGCAAAAACAGTGATCGCCAGTAAAGCTTACGCGAAAATAAGCATGCGCCTGGTACCTGATCAGGACTGGAAAGAAATCACCGAATTGTTCAAAAACCATTTTGAAAGCATCGCCCCCAAAGCCGTAAAAGTAAAAGTTACCCCACACCACGGTGGTACGGCCTATGTAACACCCATCGACAGTATGGAGTATCGTGCTGCCGAAAAAGCCTATGAAGCCACTTTTGGCAAAACCCCTATCCCGCAAAGAAGCGGTGGGAGTATCCCCATTGTAGCCTTGTTTGAAAAAGAACTGAAAAGCAAAACCATTTTAATGGGCTTTGGATTGGACAGCGATGCCATCCACTCCCCCAATGAGCATTTCGGGATCTGGAACTACCTGAAAGGTATTGAAACCATCCCTCAGTTTTTTCATTATTTTACGGAAATGAGCAAGTAGATAAATATGAAAATCCTGCTTTTTAGCGGGATTTTTTATCTCATGTCTCCAATCTAAAATCTCAAATCTATACTACACCTTCTTCACAAACTTCGTCAAAATCACAATCTGTTGCCCATCGACCTTGCCTTCAATTTGTTCGGCATTATCGTGCACCAGGGTTATGCGTCTTACTGCAGTTCCCCTTTTTGCAGTGATGGAAGATCCTTTAACGTCCAGGTCTTTGATCAAAACCACGGTGTCACCGGCTTCCAATACCACACCGTTACTATCGATATGCTTGATAGTATCGATTTCTTCTTTACCCTCACCCGATGCTTGCGCCCATGCCAGTATGTCTTCATCCAGATAGAGCATATCCAGTAAATCCTGTGGCCAGCCTTCGGACTTTAAGCGATTCAGCATCCGCCAGGAAAGTACTTGTACTGCAGGAAATTCGCTCCACATACTGTCATTCAAAACCCTCCAGTGATTAGGATCTATGGTATAGGGGGTTTCAATCTGTCCCAAACAGGTCTCGCAAAGCAGTACATTGGTTTCGGCTATATCGCTAGGTGAGTTGGGCAGGTTGTAGCTTTTAAGGTTTTCTGTTGCTTTACACATTTCGCAACTTGAGTTGCTTCTTTTGTGGAGTTGTTGTGGGGTGAGCATGGGTTTGTATTTTTGGCAAATGTAATTTAAATTCATTAGTGTTACAACCCTTTCAGTCCCGAGGCTTCGTGATGAACCCTGAGAGGGTTTGTTATAAGTAAATCAGTAATCACAAACGTTTTGCCGTGCAATGTCGGGTGAATGTCGGGTAAAATTCATGGAAAAAAATTGTACATTGAGGTGTTCGTTCGTAGTATTGTGGCATCCATAAACACCAAAAAATGAAACAACCGGAACTAGGTCAAAAAATTCAGGACCTGAGAAAACAAAAAGGCCTTACCCAAGAGGAACTTGTAGAAAAGTGTAATATTAATGTGCGCACCATTCAGCGCATTGAAGCCGGCGAAGTCACCCCAAGGTCTTATACTATAAAGACAATACTCGCAGCACTTGATTATGAATTTTCCAATATGCAGGCTAAAGAGAAAGACATCTATTTTCCTAACAAAAATAAAAGTTATGCACTCAGAACATTACTGCTTGCTTGTATTTTTGGTGGCATTTTCTTTTTGCTTGGGTTTTTTGAATTTTTCGCTGATATGGACAGGCTAACTTACGATACCATTTCTATTCCCACTTGGGCTTATATTTTGTTAAAAGCAGCTATCTTGATTTCGTATGTATTTTTTATGAAAGGTTTCTGGGTGTTGGGTACTGTGTTAAATGACCCCTTATTAAAGTTCTCATCCATTGTATTGATTGTAATTTCTTCTGTTGTTTATCTCCATGATATTGTTTCCCCTTTTTATGAGATTTTTCCCATGATTTATTTTCTAGGAATGATTTCCTTTTGCTTTGGTGCGGGTGGAATATTTTTTGGGATTGCTATCCTAAAGCTTCAGAAACATTTGGGAGTATTAGCTGTTTTGACCGGGGTTTTTGAAATTGGCGTTTCCTTTTTATTCCTGACCGTATTCCTGGGTTGGCTAGGATATATTTTACTCACTCCATTGATACTTCTTGAAATATTTGTCTTATACCGTTTTTTGGAAAAGTTTAAAAGTGAACCCGCTTAAGGCAATAGGTTTAGATAAAAGTTTAGAATGTTATAAAAAAAAATTACTCTATGTTTGTAGAATTAAAATTTTATTCTACATTTGTAGAGTTAATAAATCTTACACCCATGCAATTATCCAAAGCCGAAGAACAACTCATGCAACTTCTCTGGAAACAGCAACGCGCTATGATGAAGGATCTCATTGAAGTATATCCTGAACCAAAACCCGCTACCACTACCGTAGCAACCCTTCTTAAACGCATGCAGGATAAAAATTTTGTGGACTATGTGCAAATGGGGCGTTCGCGGGAATATTTCCCTTTGG
>JBGTDF010000209.1:0-5346 GCA_041748455.1 Planktosalinus sp. | reverse complement strand
CAGAAGAAATACCATCTCTTTTTCCTTCAGACAAAAAAATTGAAAAAACCTTTTACCTTTTTGGGGATGGTGGTGATGCTGCAATGGGGGAGAGCACTCCTGCGCTTCTTGCCTTTAAGAACTTTCTCATACAAAACCCTTCTACAGATAATCTAGCTTTGTTCCTGGGGGATAATATTTATCCCAGTGGCATGGTTTCCGAAGACCATAAAGACAGGGCGCTTACTGAACATAAATTAAAAGTGCAATTTGAAAGTGTTCAGGAAGGGGTGGACAAAGTCTATTTTATTCCGGGTAATCACGACTGGTATGACAACGGACTCAAAAGCTTAGACATGCAGGAAAAATTTATACGTGACCTTTCCGGAGATGACGATATTTTTCTACCTAAAAATGGTTGTCCTATAGAAAGTGTTGAAATATCAGACAATATTCAATTACTAATCATTGATACGCAATGGTATTTAGAAGACTGGAACCATCATCCAAATATGAATTTGAAATGTGAGATAAAAACACGTAAAAAATATCTGGAAGAAATAGAAAGCGAAATTAATAAGAATCAGAACAAAACTATTCTTTTAGCCATGCACCATCCCATGTTCACTAATGGAGTTCATGGCGGAAAATTTGCCATGGCAAAACACCTTTTTCCCACACAAAGCAATTTCCCTGTGCCTGTTTTTTCTTCTTTGGTTACTCAAATAAGAACGCAAGGAGGTGTTTCTAAACAAGACCGGTTTAATGAAAAATACAACGAACTAATGACTCGTTTATCTGTTTTGGTAAAAGACAATAAGCGTCTTGTTTTGATGTCAGGTCATGAACATAATATGCAATATCTGGAGGAAAGAAACATAAAACAAATTGTTTCTGGTTCTACTTCGAAGGAATCCTATGGAGGCTTGGGAAAAAATGGATTATTTAGTTATGGAGGCTATGGTTTTGCGGTGATGGATGTTTTTGAGGACGGCGCTACTTGGATTCGCTTTTTTGGCGTAGAGGGGGATAACCAACCTAAACTTCTGTTTACCCATGAAATCACCCCTACCTATGAAGTATACAAAGAAAATGACTTTCCGGAAACCTATCCGGCAACTGTTATGGCTTCTGTATATGATTTAGAACGAACTGAAAAATCTGCTTTTTTTGAAACTTTCTGGGGAGAACGCTATCGCGAAGCACATGGAATAAAAGTCGAGGCACGAGTAGCAATACTAGATACTTTATATGGAGGGCTTACTCCGGTTAGAACAGGTGGTGGTAACCAGACCAGATCGCTGCGCCTGCAAGACAAAGACGGCAAAAACTATAACATGCGTGCTTTGGAAAAAAGTGCCTTACAGTATTTACAGAAAGTTGTACTGGTTGAAAATGATTTAGGCAATGATTTTGAAAATACACTCACTGAAGATCTCATTTTTGATTTCTACACGGCAGCGCATCCCTATGGAGCGTTTGCAATCCCAAAACTTGCTGAAGCAAGCGAAATCCTGCATACCAGACCTGAATTATTTTATGTGCCCAAGCAAAAGGCCCTTGGAAAATACAATGAAAATTATGGCGACGAACTTTATATGATAGTCGAACGCCCTCACGGAAAATATGAAGGAGAAGAAATCTTTGACTTTGCAGATAAAATAAGGAGTACCGATGAACTTTTTGAAAAAATCCTTAAAAGTGAAAACAATATTCTGGATGAAAATGCCTATATACGAGCCAGGCTATTTGACATGCTAATAGGCGATTGGGACAGACATGCAGACCAGTGGCGCTGGGCAGAATTCAAGCAAGAAGATGGTTTTGATGTTTTTGTTCCAATACCGCGGGACCGTGACCAGGTGTTTGCAAATTTTGACGGTGCATTTCTCGATGTAGTGCGCTCACTGGTAGGTATGGCAAAACAATTGAACGTCTATGATGCAGAATTAAACAACAGCGAGTGGTTTAATGCAGCAGGTATAAAACTTGATAGAGCCTTACTCCAGAATAGTACCTATGAGGTTTGGGCAAAAGAAGCCGCATTTCTTCAGGAAAACATTACTGATGAGGTTATAGAAGAAGCATTTAAAGCACTGCCACAGGAAGTACAGGATGAAACTATTATAGAAATCAAAGAGAAACTAAAAGGCAGAAGAAATAACCTTCTTAAAATTGCAAAGGAGTATTATGGTATTTTCTCTAAATTTCAAGTGGTTACAGCAACAAACAAAGATGATTTTATAGTTATAACCAGAAAACCTGCAGGAGTTACTAATATAAAAGTTTACCGAAACAAAAAAGGGGAAAAGGGAGATCTTATTTCTGATAAAGTCTTTAATAAGAAAGAAACTAATGAAATATGGGTTTATGGACTCGATGATGATGACATCTTTGAGGTAAGTGGCGAGGCAGACAATCCTATTTTAATACGTCTTATTGGCGGGCATGGGGAAGATGTTTACCGCATAGCGGAAGGAAAGAAAATACGTGTTTATGACTGGAAATCCAAACCGGATATAATTGAACAAAAAGGCAATGCAAGATACAGGTTTATAGATGATTACGACAATAACACCTATGATATGTATAAACAGATTTCCAGTAGCAGTGCTATAGTCCCCAGTTTTGGTTATAACCCTGATGATGGATTTTTAATTGGCGCATCTTTTAGTATGAATAAATACAGTTTTCAGAAAAATCCATTTACACGCCAGCATAAGTTTAAAGCCGGGTATTATTTTGCGACAGAGGGATTTGATATAAATTATTCCTGTGAGATTGCAAAAGTGTTTAGACGTTGGAATCTTACATTTGGCAGTAGGTTTACATCACCCACCTATGCGAGAAACTTTTTTGGTTTTGGAAACGAGACTGAAAATCCGCAGGAAGCACTTGGTATGGATTACAACAGGACACGCTGGAGTTTATTTATGGCCGAAGTGGGTTTGTTAAGAAATAGCTTTTTTGGGAGTACCTTTCAAATTAAATTAAGAGGGGAGACAGTAGAACTGGAAGACAGTCCGGATAGATTTATTTCTCTTTTTCCGGAACTGGATCTGGAAGAACGCAAATACTTCCTTACCACTGAAGGCTCTTATACATATCGAAGTTTTGACAATGAATTAAACCCAACAAGAGGGATGTTATTTAATTTGATACTGGGTGCTACTACTAATGTAAAGGAGTCCGGTACTTTTGGTTATATTAAACCGCGATTGGGTTTGTACAATGCTATTTCCACAAACAGGAGACTGGTATTAAAATCAGATGTTTCTGCACAGATAAATGTAGGGAATGATTTTGAGTATTATCAAGCTGCAAGCATAGGCGGTAATAGAGGGTTACGTGCTTATAGGGACGAGCGTTTTATAGGACGCTCTTCCATGATAACCAGCGGAGACTTGCGCTATACGTTCCCTAACTTTAAAACAGGATTGTTACCTGTGCAAATAGGAATTTTTGCTGGGTATGACGGCGGAAGGGTATGGATTAAAGGTGAAGACTCTAACCTGTGGCACAGCTCTTATGGCGGTGGGTTTTGGATTACTGGTGCAGACAGTATACAAGGAACGTTTAATTTATTCCATGGGGAAGATGGATTGCGGTTCTCCTTCGGATTTGGATTGGATATATAACTTGGAAATGAAGACTTAAAAAGAAGAGGGTTGGCTTTCAGGCTAATCCTCCTCTTTTTTGTTTTCCAAAGTATTTTGTGATTTGTTGTCTATTGTAATGGTTTCAGACCTGAACTTGTTCTTTCCAAAATCCAGCGTGCGTATCGGGAATGGGATATTGATATCATTTTCACGATATGCTTTCCTTATGGCCATGATCCCAACACTTTCCGCAGAAGATATTTCCCTTCTGTCCTTGGCATCTGCCCAGTAGCGAACTACAAAATTTATGGAACTGTCACCAAACTCTTTGAAGAACAACTCAATTTCTTCATTGCTTTTTTGTTCAAAAATTGCTGCAATGGTATCTATAGTGACTTTTTTCACAAACTCCAGATCACTTTCATAGCCCACACCACAATCTACCATAATACGGGTGCGCACCGTGCCTGAAAAATTCTTGAAGGGCTCTTCAATGATTTTGGAATTGGGAATAAGCACCTGATTGTTGTCTGATTCAATAAGGGTAACACTTCTTAAATTGATGTCTATGACCCTTCCGGCGTGACCGTTTGTTTCTATCCAATCACCTATTTGTATATTGGGCAAAAAGGATAAGATGATTCCTGAAAAGGTATTGTTTAATGTGCCCTGTAATGCCAGACCAATAGCAAGTCCCAGTATACCGGCACCGGCAAGTACTGAAGTTAGTATTTTATTGAGGTCTAATATCCCCAGAGCGACAAAAAAACCAATGACAATAATAATAATGTATAATGCCCTTACCACCATTATTTTAACAGATTCCTGGCCGGGGCGTTTTAACAAAAAGCGTCTTAGAAATCTGCTGAGGTGTTTGGCGGCAAACCAGAAAAGGAAAAATACCAGTACAGCAATTATAAAATTAGGGACTTTTAAAATAATCCCTTCACCCCAACCGGAAAGTTTGTCCAGAAGTTTTTCAAAAGCATTATTGATGTCAAAATTATTTATCATGGTGGTGTTTCAGGGTTTCTATGCTTTAGGATGATTTTCTGTCGTTTTCATGCGCCATGCATCCAGCATCCAGCTTATTTTTTCCAGCTCCCTGATATAGGCACCTATAAGGTCAATAGTACCTTCATCTCCGGCTTTGTTGGCAGTATCCACCACTTTACGCATTTGTTGTATAAGTACGGCATGGTCTTCCAGCAAGGTGTCTACCATTTTTGCATCGGTAAGATCTGCCGGGGATTCTTTCAGGTTAGATAGTTTTAAATACTCGCTAAAGTTGCTTATGGGTTGAAAACGTAAGGTAAGGATGCGTTCTGCAATCTCATCTACTTTCAATTTTGCATCATCATACATTTCTTCAAATTTCTGGTGCAGGTCAAAAAAGCTTTTGCCAACAATATTCCAGTGGAAGTTGCGGAGTTTTTGATAGTACAGATGGTAATCTGCCAAAAGGGTATTCAGTTCATTTACCGTATTGGTATTTTTCTTTTTGTCGAGATTTAAGTAGTTCATAATATGTTGCTTTTTAGTTCCCTATAAAGTTAATCCCGATTTAGTTGTTATACAAAGATAGCAAATGCTTTAATAGAAGTTTAACTATTGTTTGGTTAATTGTGTATTAGTTAATGGTTTCACTTCGCTCACACTCGTGATGACAGGAAATTTAGAAATTGAGTATTAACAAATTAAAATTTAAGTATACACATTAATAAATTAACCAAAAACAATCAATCTTTTCTCAATAATCAATTCCTTA
>JBGTDF010000208.1:0-2090 GCA_041748455.1 Planktosalinus sp. | reverse complement strand
CTTTTTACCTTTTTTTATCCCATTTTCGCAACTCATTGATAAGCTTGGGGTTGAATCAAAAAATAATTTAAAATTCGTTTCCCCACACTACAAAATTTCTCTTTTCTGTTGGAATTACACAATTCCGGACCTCTTCAAAACAAAAATTCCTTAAGCTCTTAAAAATGATATTCGATATAAATTGCCAGCATGATTACAAGGTATTATCTTTGCCAACTTATTGCCAGAAAAGAAGCATGATAAATATTACATTACCAGACGGAAGCATAAAAAAACACAGTAGTGGGAGTACTCCTATGGACGTAGCTAAAAGTATTAGTGAGGGCTTGGCAAGAAATGTAATTTCGGCCAAATTCAATGGAAATACAATTGAAACGGTAACACCTTTGACGGAAGATGGTTTCCTTATCTTATTCACCTGGAACGATACAGAAGGAAAAAAAGCATTTTGGCACTCTACTTCTCACGTGGTAGCACAAGTATTGGAGGAACGCTACCCCGGTTTAAAATTAACCATTGGTCCGGCAATTGACAATGGTTTTTACTATGATGTAGATCTTGGAAACAATATCCTCTCTGATAAAGATTTTGCCGACATAGAAAATAGGGCGCTGGAAATTGCCAGAGGTAAGCATGATTATAAAATGCGCTCTGTAACTAAAGAAGAGGCTTTACAATTATACAAATCTCAAGACAATCCATACAAAGTAGAGCTTATTGAAAATCTTGAAGACGGCACGATTACGTTTTGTGATCACGACTCGTTCACAGATTTATGTCGAGGCGGACATATTCCAAATACCGGTTTTATAAAAGCGGTAAAAATTTTAAGTGTTGCAGGAGCCTATTGGCGCGGGGACGAAAAAAATAAGCAACTTACTCGGGTTTACGGAATTTCCTTTCCTAAACAAAAGGATCTGACCGACTATCTTCATCTTCTTGAAGAAGCTAAAAAAAGAGATCATAGAAAGTTGGGAAAAGAATTGGAACTTTTTACTTTTTCTCAAAAAGTGGGGCAAGGGCTACCCCTATGGTTGCCAAAAGGCGCAGCACTGCGGGAGCGTCTGGAACAATTTTTGAAAAAGGCTCAGAAAAAGGCTGGTTATGAAATGGTGGTTACCCCTCATATAGGACAAAAGGAACTTTATGTAACATCCGGACACTATGCCAAATATGGTGCAGACAGCTTTCAGCCGATAAAAACACCCAAAGAAGATGAGGAATTTTTACTGAAGCCTATGAATTGTCCGCACCATTGCGAAATTTATAATTCAAAACCCTTTAGTTATAAAGATTTACCGAAGAGATTCGCAGAATTCGGAACTGTCTACCGATACGAACAGAGCGGCGAACTTCATGGATTAACACGAGTTAGAGGCTTTACCCAGGATGACGCCCATATTTTTTGTACCCAAGAGCAACTAGATCAAGAATTTAAAAATGTTATTGATCTTTCTCTCTACGTCCTAGGTTCTTTAGGCTTTGAAAATTTTACGGCGCAAGTTTCTGTCCGTGATTTGGAAAAACCTGAAAAATACATTGGTTCTGTAACCAACTGGGAAAAGGCAGAAAATGCTATAATTAATGCAGCCAAAGAAAAAGGTCTGGATTATACAATTGTTGCAGGAGAAGCAGCTTTTTATGGCCCAAAGCTAGATATTATGGTTAAAGACGCTCTGGGCAGAAACTGGCAGTTGGGTACTATACAAGTAGACTATAATCTTCCTGAACGTTTCGATTTAACATATAAGGGAAGTGATAATGAGCTTCATCGTCCGGTAATGATTCACAGGGCACCCTTTGGGTCATTGGAACGATTTGTAGCTGTACTTATAGAACATTGCGCCGGAAACTTCCCGTTATGGCTTTCTCCGGAGCAATTTATCATTCTTCCAATCTCCGAAAAGTATGAAGATTATGCAAAAAAACTTTTGGAATCGCTTAATAATTCCGATATTCGCGGCCTGATTGATTTAAGAGACGAGAAGATTGGAAGGAAGATCAGGGATGCGGAAGTGAAAAAAATTCCATACATGCTTATAATAGGAGAGAAGGAAATGGCCGAAGAAATGGTTTCAGTTAGGAAACAT
>JBGTDF010000207.1:0-17776 GCA_041748455.1 Planktosalinus sp. | reverse complement strand
GACACCTGGGCAACCGTGGGAAGCTGTGCTCAAATAGGTAAAAATGTACATTTGAGCGGTGGTGTGGGAATAGGCGGTGTTTTAGAGCCTTTACAGGCTGCTCCCGTTATAATAGAAGATAATGCATTTATAGGTTCGCGTTGTATTGTAGTGGAAGGAATTCGGGTAGAAAAAGAAGCAGTATTGGGTGCAAATGTAGTTTTAACGGCTTCCACTAAAATTATTGATGTAACAGGAGATACGCCACTGGAAATTAAAGGATATGTTCCGGCACGTTCTGTGGTTATTCCCGGAAGTTATACCAAAAAATTCCCCGCAGGTGAATTCCAGGTGCCCTGTGCATTGATTATAGGCAAACGCAAGGAAAGTACAGATAAGAAAACCTCATTGAATGACGCATTGCGCACTTATGATGTGGCTGTATAACTAATTAGTCAATACTCAGGTTGAAATAATTTACCAGGGCCTCCCATTGTGTCCGGTTTCTGTCTTCATCCACATTTTCTTTTTTAAGGGATATTTTCTGGGTGCCCCAGACAGGGATGGTTTCTTTGGGAGGGTTTACCGAGGGCTTGCAATAAATGGCATTGGCTAAAGCAACTGCTTTAAACCAAAGGTCGTCCGCTTTTGGGGCAAGCTTTAGGAAAAGTTCTTCATCAAAAACAATTTCGGGAAAAATATGGGGCGGATAAAGTATCCCTTCTGCCCCAATGGCCAAAAGGGCTTTGGGATTATCATCACCGGTGCATTTCCACAATTTATAGGGTAAATAGCGGTTTTGCGAATCTTTTTTAATACAGCGAATTCTATGTGCAATTATAAAACCCGGATTGGTGAGATGGGTTTGGTAAAGCGAATTTAACCACTCCTCACGGTACAAGCAATCATCATCGCAGGTCACAATGGGATATTCGGGAAACGCTTTTAAGGAGTGTATTAATTTTTTATGGGAACAATGAAGATGGGTAAAACGTATTTCAAACAGCGCGCTTTCTAATTTCCGTAACGATTGTGGCAGTAGTTCTTTATGGTTTTCATTTACCCAAAGCACAATTTTCATGGGTTTGGGGTTCTGGCGCAAAATACTGCGAATTGTGAGGTGTACTTTGGAAAACCGGGAAGGTATCGCAGTTAGGGAAACCACGACCGGCAACTCATTTCCTGTGGGAGTGGTTAATTCAGATGGGGATAATGCCGCTAATTTTAAGGAATGGTAGAGCGATACCGGTATTTCTTTTACTTTCATAAGGCGACGGTAGGCGGTTTTTCTCCTTTTTGGATGCCAAAAGGGTTCCAAATAATTTTTTCCTCTTTTGTTTTCTTTCGGATAGCTACATTTTTAATAATTGACTCCGGCGTTTTATAGCTTCTTTTGTGGTCCAGATGCACACAGATTGCCGAATACCGGATTTGTTTGGACTTTATACCTAAATTTATAAGCCTTTCCCCCAGTTCCCTATCCTGTCCTCCATATTGCATACGTTCGTCAAAACCGTTTACTTCAATAATATCGGCTTTCCATCCGGAAGCATTATGCCCGTTCCAGGTCGATTTTGTAGGGGTCACGAAATTAAGAAGGTTTCTTAGCAGGCCTTTGGCCTTGATTTTGTTGTTCTTGAAGGAACTTTTTAGTCCGTTTTCTTCCAGCCACTCAATATCAAAGCACTTTTGGGAAACTATATCCTCTTTGGTGATTTTTTCAGATATATCCATTGAGAGCATAAAATACCCTCCTGAAAGAAAGAAACCCTTTTTCCGGTTGTTAAGGTGTACCTGTACAAAATCCCCCCTGGGAATACAATCGCCATCAGACATAATAATATAATCTGCCTTACACACAAGAACGGATTTGTTTAAAATGCGGGATTTTTGAAAACCCTCATCCTCCTGCCACACATGCCGGATGGTGTACTTCACTTCCCTTTTCATTCGGTCAATAAGATCCCGTGTTAGTTGTCCGGACCCGTCATCTGCAATGATGACTTCAAAATTTTCTGCGGTCTGGCAATTATATCCCCACAATACTTTTTCCAACCATGCCTCTGAGTTATAAGTACTTATTATTACCGAAACCTTCGGTAAATCAGATAATGGAGAATTAGTTGTATTTTCTATAACTGCCATGAGCCAAAAATAGTTATTTTTACGCTTTATTAGATTTCCAAAAGGGAAAAATAAATCATTTATATTATTTTTAGTTTTTAAAAAAAATCAGTTTTATTTGCTATCCAAAATAAATTAGGCCTGCTTAATGGAAAAACTTACTGTAATTATTCCTACCGGAAATGAAGAGCATAATATACGAGGCGTGCTGGAGTCTGTATCCTTTGCCGATGAAATCATGGTGGTGGATTCTTTTAGTTTGGATGATACCGTAAAAATTGCCAAAGAATATACTGATTTTATACTGCAGCGGGAATATCAGTATTCTGCTTCCCAAAAAAACTGGGCAATTCCCCAGGCCAATAATGAATGGATATTGCTTATAGATGCTGATGAGCGTGTAACACCGGAGCTTAAGGAGGAAATCCTTTCCATACTGAAGAATCCGCCCTCAGACGATACTGTGGGGTTCTGGATTTACAGAATGAACCACTTTATGGGGGAGCGCGTTAAATACAGCGGTTGGCAAAATGATAAAGTGATACGCCTTTTCAAAAAAAGCAAATGCCGTTACGAGGATAAAATGGTGCACGCTGAAATTATCCCCGATGGCAAGGTGAAGTTCTTAAAAAACAAGTTTTACCACAATACCTACACAACGGTTGACAATCATATAAAAAAACTCAACCGCTATGCCACCTGGCAGGCAATAGATTATGACAAGAAAACAGGTATGTTGACCCCTTATCATTTTATACTAAAACCCTGGTGGGGCTTTTTTAAACATTACTTTTTGCAACAAGGTTTCCGGGATGGGGTGGTTGGATTAACCATAGGCTATATGCAATCTTATGCCATTTTTATGCGCTATGTGAAATTGTGGTTGCTGCGCAAAGGCAGAATATAATTAGTTGCCGAAAAGAAATTTTTTCTTCAACCGTTTTTTCCTTTGGAATTTAGCCTGAAAAGCCTCGGTTTCCTTCCACATTAGATCCAATACTTTCGAAAAGTTTTCCCCGGTCAAAAGCGCATATTCCGCGCTCATTATTTCTACCATTTCCTTTTTTGGCGTCAGTCTTGCAAAATTCCGTATGCGCTCCTCGAACGTTAAGGTTTTAAAATCCATCCGGTTTAAATCCACCAAATAAAAACCATAGGTGTTGTTTATTTTTTTTATCAAGGTATTTCCGGGGGAATGGTCTTTAAAAAGAATACCTTTTTCATGAAGCAGGTAGGTAAACTTTGTAAATTCTTTGATAATGATTTCCCTTTCCGGATATGTCGTATTGCTTATCAATTCCCTGAAAGTCAAATCACACTTCAGATGCACGCTCACATAAAAACTTTTTTGCAGGCCCACACCGTTAAAATATTCAAAATATGCGATTGGTTCCGGTGTGCCAAAACCGTTTGCGATAAGAAAATTTGCATTTTCAAAAGAACGTTTCGCCTTGGATTTTCGGATATATTTATAAGCAAACTGATTTAGAAGATGCGGGATTTTAAACGACTTTACATTGACAGTAATTCCTTCTATTTCTTTTACTTTGATCGTGTTCCTGTTCCCGTTTCCGAAAGGCTCCCCTTCTGTATCAAAATTTTGGATAAACGAAACAATCCCTTCTTTCAGAGAGGAATATTTGGGGTTGAAGTACAGGTTTTCTTTCATCGTTAGTATTCTTGCCGTTTCTGCGGTACCTATGACGATGCAAATATAGAAGAATTTTAAACGACATTGGGAAAGCTATTACAAAGCCTTCTATTCCCGATATTCCAAGTATATTTGCAGAAATAAGCAAAGTTACAAACCTATTCCAAATGCAGTATATGGAAACTAACGAAGAACCCACCCAACTGGATATCGCCCTGGATCACCTCAAAAAAGGAAATCTCATCCTCTACCCCACAGACACCGTTTGGGGAATAGGCTGTGATGCCACCAATGCAGATGCGGTTGCCAGGATATATAAATTAAAAAACCGGGAAGAAAGCAAAGCGATGCTCTGCCTGGTTTCAGATATCAAAATGCTGGAAAAGCACATCGACACGGTCCCGGAAGCAGCATACACCATTTTGCAGTATGCCGATAAGCCCACCACCATCATTTATGACAGCCCGGCCGGCGTTGCCGAAAACCTGATTGGGGAAGATAATACCCTTGGGATCAGGGTGGTTGCCAAGGGATTTGCACACCAATTAATACGAAAATACCGAAAGCCCATCGTCTCCACCTCTGCAAATAAAAGCGGGGAAATTACCCCAAGAAACTTCAAAGAAATATCCCCGGATATTTTGGCAGGCGTGGACTATATCGTAAATTTGCAAAACGAAAAATCACAAGCAAAACCATCGTCTATTATTCGTATAAAAAGCGACGGTCAAGTGCAAGTTATCCGAATGTAATAATCAGATGCCTGAAGCAAAAAACTTTAAAGAAGCCTTACAGAATCCTATTTTTGATACCCTTTCCATTGCTGCACAAACACTTCAGGTAGAGTGCTATGTCATTGGAGGTTTTGTGAGGGATTATTTACTGGACCGTGGCACCCCAAAAGATATAGATGTTGTTGCCATTGGCAATGGTATCGCCTTGGCCAATGAGGTTTCCAAACTGCTTCCGAAGAAACCAAAAGTCACCGTTTTTAAGAACTATGGCACTGCCATGCTCAAAACCAAAGACCTGGAGGTGGAATTTGTTGGCGCCCGTAAAGAATCCTATGCCGAAGATAGTCGTAATCCCTCTGTGGAAGACGGCACCATGGAGGATGACCAGAACCGCAGGGATTTTACCATAAATGCTTTGGCGTTAAGCCTGAACAAAGAAAATTTCGGTGATTTGCTGGATCCCTTTAATGGCTTACAGGATCTCGAAAATAAAATTATCCGTACGCCGCTGGACCCGGACATCACCTATTCAGACGACCCGTTGCGTATGCTGCGTGCGATTAGATTTTCGAGCCAGCTGCATTTTACGATAGAAGAAGAATCGCTCAACGCCATTACCCGGAACAAACATCGCATCGAGATAATCTCCAACGAGCGCATCGTTGAGGAATTGAATAAAATACTGCTCAGTGAAAAACCTTCTATAGGGTTCCAGCTTTTGCATGAAACCGGTTTGCTTCCGTATATATTGCCGGAACTTATCGCCCTCGAAGGCATCGATGAAATTGAAGGACAGCGTCATAAGGATAATTTCTGGCATACGCTGGAAGTGGTGGACAATATTGCAACCACCACAGACGACCTTTGGCTGCGCTGGGCAGCGTTGTTGCACGATATAGGCAAGGCACCCACCAAGCGCTTTGATAAAAAAGTGGGATGGACGTTTCACGGACACGAATTTGTAGGTGCTAAAATGGTGTACAAACTCTTCAAACGTTTGCGAATGCCGCTCAATGAAAAGATGAAATTTGTACAGAAACTGGTATTTATGAGTTCGCGGCCCATTGCCATTTCCAGCGAAGTATCCGATAGTGCCGTGCGCAGGCTGGTTTTTGATGCCGGGGAAGCGATAGAAGATTTAATGCTTCTGTGTGAAGCAGATATTACCACAAAAAATCCAAAGAAATTTAAAAAGTACCATGCCAATTTCCAACAAGTAAGGGAAAAGATGGTAGAGGTGGAAGAACGGGACCAGATAAGAAATTTCCAGCCGCCGGTAACGGGAGAGGAAATTATGGAAACCTTCAATCTCAAACCTTCCCGGGAAATAGGGATAATAAAAGACGCAATCAAAGAAGCCATTCTGGAAGGGGAAATCCCCAATGAATATGAAGCGGCAAAACAATTAATGCTAAAAAAAGGGGAGGAACTGGGCCTGAAAGCCACTGTCTGAACATTCTAAATAACATGCTATGAATAAGGATCAAAAACCGGTTGTTATCTGGCTCTTAACCGGATGTTTTCTTGTATTTATTATGGTGGTTGTAGGCGGCATCACCCGTTTAACAGATTCCGGTCTTTCCATGACCGACTGGCACCTGGTTACCGAAGTAATTCCACCGTTAAGTGAAGAAGCCTGGATTGCCGCTTTTGAGGAATATAAAAAATTCCCTGAATATCAGAAGATCAATATTCACTATGATTTTACCCTGGAGGATTATAAGGAAATCTATTTCTGGGAATGGTTTCATCGATTACTCGGAAGACTTTTAGGAGTTGTTTTCATTATTCCTTTCGTGTATTTTTTAATTAAAAAAAGGCTGGATAAAGAAACCCTTAGAAATTGCATCATTTTATTGTTCTTAGGAGGATTTCAAGGATTTTTAGGTTGGTATATGGTTAAAAGCGGATTGATAGATGAACCTAACGTAAGCCATTACCGTCTTGCCATGCACTTGACCACGGCATTTATAACCTTTGCTTTTACGTTTTGGGTAGCCCTTAATCTGATGTACCCGAAACAGGAAAACGGGAACAAACCATTCCGACAATTGCTCAGGTTTACATTGGTCATTCTGCTTCTTCAAATCATCTGGGGCGCTTTTGTCGCCGGACTCAATGCAGGCCTTATTCACAACACTTGGCCCATGATGAATGACGGAAAGCTCATGCACGAAACCGTACTGATAGAACAATCACCTGTATGGCGAAACTTTGTCGAAGGAAAAAGCGGCGTGCAATTTGTGCACAGGTATCTCGCTTATGTGGTGGTAGGGTTGATTGTGTTTATTTGGTATAAAGCGAGAAAACTTTCCCTTACCCTGTCCCAGACACGAGGAGTACATTTGCTTTTAATTTTAACAGGCTTTCAATTTTTGCTTGGCATATTTACTTTGTTACTGGCTGTACCATTATGGTTAGGGGTTTTGCATCAGGTAGGGGCTTTTTTCCTGCTGGCCGCAATGACATTTACTTTACATCGTTTTAGTAAATAACCCTATTATTTTTTATAAAAAACTATATTTGCAATCTCAAAAAAACATTCATGATTTATAGATTCAGAGTAATTCTCGACGCACACGAAGACGTATTCCGCGACCTGGAAATAGAGCAAAATGCCACTATGGAAGACTTTCACAATGCCATTACCCAGTCTTTTGGTTTTGGCGGACAAGAGATGGCTTCTTTTTACGTAAGTGATGACGATTGGTCCCAGGGCGAGGAAATTTCCCTTTTCGGAATGGAAGATGATGTACGGGTTATGAGTGAAACCCTCATTGAGGAAGTGGTCACTGAAGACCAAACAAAGCTTTTATACATCTATGATTTTCTAAGTATGTGGACATTTCTTGTCGAACTTGCCGAAGTTGCGGAACCTGTGGAAGGCACCCTCTACCCTAACCTCATGTTTGCCCACGGGGAAATTCCCGATGAAGCGCCCGATAAAGAATTTGTTTCAGACAGTACTGAGTCCGATGAAGATATCGACGATCTGGATTTTGACCCCGAAGATTATGAAAATCTGGATTTTGACGAGAACTGGAACTAGTTTCTCTCCTTTAAAATAATTCCTGCGAACAAACAGTTGCAGTATTGCCCCTAACTACACTTCATAAAAAACTATAATGATCAATTTATACAATACCCAAATCGCGTCCTTATCCATTCACAAAGTAGGAAATAAAAGCCGGAACGAACCTAAAATACTTTCCCAGGAACCTTATAAACTCGATGACGAGCTCGCTCCATTGCTAAGGGAATATTTTTTCAAACCCTTCCGGGATAAAGAAGAGAGCTACTATCAGTTTTCGCACGAAGCAGATTTGGAATTCCACGAGTTGTTCAAAATAGCAACTGCTATTTTTGATGACCCCGAAAGCCTGCATGAGGCCAGTAAAAACATTGCCACCCATTTGTTTGATCAATCGCAGCATCCGCATATAAAAAGCGGGGAAGTCTATGTGGCTTTTCTGGAAAATATGCAATTGGACAACGAAAAAGTAAATGGTATAGGCATCTTCAAATCCGAAGTAAAGCAGGATTTCCTCTTATTCAAAGAATCGGGAAATCAGTTGGATTTGATATTACAGCAAGGAATCAACCTTAACAAGCTGGACAAAGGCTGTATTATTTTCAACAGCAAAAAAGAAGAGGGATATAAGATTTTGTCTGTCGATTCCAACCGTTATGACACCAAATACTGGCTGGAAAGTTTTCTTGGCGTAACTTTGTTTGAGGATGAAAATTTCATCACCAAAAAGTATTTGAAATTCTGTCAGGATTTTGCCAAAGATGTGGTATTGCCTGCGGAAGACAAGCAACAGGAAGTGATGTTCATGAACCGAAGCGTCAACTATTTTGCCAAAAACGACCAGTTTGAAGAAACCAATTTCATGAACGAAGTCATTGACAACCCGGATTTGTTACCCGAATTCCGGAACTACAAACAGGAAATGGCGCCTAAGTACCATATAGAGGACATCTCCAATTTTCCCATTGCCAATACAGCCGTTACCGCCGCACGAAAGAAAATAAAAAACGTAATCAACCTGGACACCAACATCCAGATAAAACTGGATTTCATTAATCCTGATTCCGCAGAGAGGTTCATAGAAAAAGGCTGGGACGAAGAAAAACAAATGTATTATTACCTGGTTTATTTTAATAAAGAGCAGAAAAGCTAGTAGTTTCACTTCGCTACGCTCGTGATCACAGGAAATTGAGTTATTAAGTTATCCCGTAAACACGCTAACTCGTAAACCCGGTAACTCGTTTATATCTCACAAACTGACAACAGACAACCGACCACTACTTCTAACTTCTAACTTCCTCTCATCCTCTTCGCGTACTCACATTTTCATAATTACGCTTAATGAATTCCAGTGCGGTTTTTACAATTTGCCCCATGGACTTGCACCGCTTGAATTTCATATCATAGGTGAGTTCGTATAACTGTTGCCGCAACTCCTGCAGATTGGAGGTGGAGGAAATCTGGTCTTTCAGCATACATTTTATCAATGCATTGAGCCTGTCCCTGGTGGATATAATTCGTTTTGCGAGAAGGGAGCGTTCTTCCTTTCGGTATTGGTCGATGGAGGTTTCCTGAAGAAAATCAGAAACCAGTTGTACCATTTTTAAATTTTCCTTGAAGAATTGCGGACGGTATATTTTCAGGTTTCCTTCATAACACTGCTGGTCAAAGTCAATCGCCCTTATTTTATAAATTACTTTATCAAAATCGTGGGTTGGGATAATCACATAATTATACGAACGCATATCGCCCAGGAGCAACATCATACAACGTTCGTTAAACTTTACAAATTCTTTGGCAATCTGTGTTTTTCCGTTGGCATCGAGCGCATTGAGTTCGTTTTCAATAAAAACATCGCCGGGTATCCCTGAAATATGTTCTTCAATTAGGGTATCCCCATGAACCACAAAATTGATGCGGTTTGGGGATAAAATATGTTCGAGTTCCAGACCGTACACTCTGGATGCATCTGCCCTTTTAATGTAAAAATAAGTGTAATTGTCATTGAGGATATTCCTGATTTTTATGCGGAATGGTTTGGAGTTTCCAAAAGTGCAATAATCAATGGCATCTACATTCAAAAAAGGAATAATATCATCATCCCCATCTGAAAATAAGATCGTGTATATCTTTTTTAAGCTCACATCCAGTTCGCTTCTTTCCGAATCAGAATAATACACACTCACCCAGAGGGTGTCCTTGTCCATTTTATCATACACGGCCACAGAACCTGTAAACCGCAACAAATCGTCATAAAATACCGGGATTGTGATGTGCCTGTTATACCTTTCCAAATACACCGAAAGAAAATCCTGTATGGGAAATGAAGGTTTCTTTCTGGACATTAATTTTTCTTCCATGGGTACTGTTTTTATTTAAAAAACTATCTTTCGTCGTTATTATCTTGTAACAATATAAAAGAATACTCGTCAAATCAAAACAATAAACAAATAAAATCATTTTGGAAACCATACTTACCATTCATAACCTCAGCAAAAATTTTGGTCCCATAAAAGCCGTTCAAAACTTATCCTTTACCATAAACAAAGGAAATGTGTATGGTATTTTAGGTCCTAACGGAAGCGGGAAATCCACTACCCTGGGCATGGTGCTCAATGTCGTCAACAAATCAGCCGGTGATTTTCACTGGTTTGATGGATCAGATTCCACACACAATGCCTTAAAAAAGGTAGGTGCTATTATCGAAAGACCCAACTTTTATCCTTTTATGACGGCAAAGCAAAACCTGGAACTGGTATGCAAAATAAAGGAAGTTCCTTACAATAAGATTGAAGAAAAACTGGAACTGGTAGGTCTTTTGGATCGTAAGGACAGCAAATTCAGTACTTTTTCGTTAGGAATGAAGCAGCGTCTTGCCATAGCATCGGCTCTTTTAAATGATCCTGAAATACTCATACTGGATGAACCAACAAATGGTCTCGATCCACAAGGAATACATCAGATACGGGAAATCATCAAAAAAATTGCAGCAGAAGGAACCACCATCCTTCTCGCCTCCCACCTGCTGGACGAAGTGGAAAAAGTGTGCACCCACGTGGTTATTTTGCGAAAAGGGGAAAAACTCTATTCCGGTTCTGTAGATGGAATGAATGCCAGTCAGGGATTCTTTACATTAAAAAGCAAGGATCTTTCCGCTTTAAAAGCTGCCATAGAAATACATCCTGATTTTGACACGGTTAAAATTGAAAATGAAAGTGTGGTCGCTATTTTAAAAGTCCCAATGGAAGCTTCCCAGATGAACAGCTATCTTTTTGAAAAAGGAATAGTCCTTTCGCACCTGGTACACCGCAAAGAAAGCCTGGAAGAACAATTCCTTCAAATCACTAAAAATTTAAACTAAGACTATGTTACGATTATTTTCCATCGAACTTCAAAAATTGCGCTATAACAAAGCTGCAAAGGTAATTTCCATAGTTTATTTTATACTTATTACGTTTATTGCCTTAATTGCTTCCATCGAGTTTAATTTTGGCAATGTAAACTTTCGGGTAGCAGATCAGGGCATATTTAATTTTCCGTATATATGGCATTTTAATACGTGGGTTGCTGCCCTGCTAAAATTATTCCTTGCCATTGTTATCGTTTCCATGATGGCCAACGAATACAGCCACAGGACCTTAAAACAAAACCTCATCGATGGGTTGAGCAAAAAAGAATTTATCTGGTCTAAATTTTTAACGGTTGTTGGCTTTGCAGTGGTTTCCACCTTATTTGTTTTTATGGTTTCCCTTATCCTTGGACTTATATTTTCTGATTTTACGGAAATAGGGATTATCTTTTCAGATATGGAATACCTCCTTGCCTATTTTATAAAACTGGTTGGTTTCTTTTCCTTCTGTTTGTTTCTGGGAATATTGGTGAAACGTTCTGCTTTTGCTTTAGGGTTTTTATTGATATGGACCATTTTTGAAAGCATTCTTATTGGTCTTTTAAAATGGGTGTTTTTCAAAGGTACAGAAGTTGGGAATATAGTGGGTCAATTTTTACCACTGGAAGCGATGTCCAATCTAATTGTGGAACCATTTTCCCGTTTAGGGGCGGTAAAATCTGCTGCATCACAATTGGGCGAAGGGTTCACCAAGTCCTATGAGGTACAGTGGCAGCCTATTTTAATTGTACTGCTATGGACGGTAGTATTTATTTATCTCTCTTACGCAGTAATCAAGAAAAGAGATCTTTAGGGAAGCCTTTCTTTAATAAGGAGGAGTAATTTTAAGAAGTTAATTGTTATATTTATACAATTAACTACGTCTCATGCCAAAAAAATTACTTTTTTTTCTCTCCTTTTTTAGTTTTTGGATTGGCAATACCAATGGTTTTGCGCAGGACATTGAGATATTTCAGCAGTTTAACGGAAGGTATGATTACACGGCTATAGGGAATACCTTAAATCTTGCCGAAAACGGAAATAATATTCCTTGTCTGATTCTAACACAATCTGATGCTACCCTGAATTTAAATGCAGGTCAAAATGTAATTGCCGCCTATCTCTATTGGGCAGGCTCCGGGGAAGGGGATTTTGAGGTGGAACTCAATGGGGTTCCAATCGTTGCGGAACGCACATTCAGCGATGCACTGGATGCAGAAAGGGTGTTTTTTGCCGCTTTTGCTGATGTGACCCAGCAAGTACAAACCACGGGGAATGGCAACTATACACTTTCTGAACTGGATTTGACTGAAGTTATATCTCCTTATTGTCCCTCAGGTACCAACTTTGGTGGATGGTCCATTGTTATCGTTTATGAAGATCCCGCTTTACCTTTAAACCAACTAAATGTATATGATGGTCTGGAAAGTGTTTCTTCATTCAATACCACCTTAAGTTTTACGCTTGAAAATTTGAATGTAATCGATAACCAGGGTGCCAAAATAGGTTTTTTGGCCTGGGAAGGGGATTCATCCATTGCGGTAAACGAAACCCTGCAGATCAACGGAAATATAATCAGTAATCCGCCATTAAACCCTGCCAACAATGCCTTTAACAGTACCAATAGTTTTACCGGCAGCAGTGTGCTTTGGAATATGGATATCGATTTTTACAATATAGAAAACAATATACAAATTGGCGACACCAGCGCCACTATAACCCTTACGTCGGGACAGGATTTTGTGATGATAAACAATATTGTGACAGTACTCAATAGCCAGTTACCGGATGCAACCATCGAAATAGACAGTATTATCGCCGGGGAAGAGTGTGGCAACAGGGAGGTGATTTTAGAATATACCGTGTACAATCTAAACAGCACAGGAGTACTCCCTGCAAATACGGGCATCGGGTTTTATGCAAACAATACCCTAATCGATACCGCACAAACCCAGAACGAAATTCCGATTGACGGCTCAGAAAGCGGGGAAATAACGTTAACCATCCCAGGAAACCTTCCGGCGGAATTTCTTCTAAGAGTGGTTGTCGATTACAATAACCAGGTTCCGGAGATACTGGAAGATAACAATGAAGATTCCGCAGACGTGACCTTATTGGTTTTTCCTGAAATAGCAGGTTTAATAAATCTTGAAATATGCGACGCTGTGGGCATAGAAACTTTTGACCTTACGGAATCCACCCAGCAAATTGACCCCGCGAATACCATATCCTTTCACGTATCGGAAATAGATGCTGAAGAAAACCTAAATCCTATTGCAGACCCCGAAAATTTTGAAAATACGGAAAACCCGCAAACTATTTATGTGCGTGTAGCAAACCCCTCTTGTTTTCTGGTGGATAGTTTTACAGTGGAAGTTATTATTTGTCCGCTACCCGATGCCACCATAGCCGTAACCAACGACCTGAACGCCTGTCGCCAGCGCAACCTTATGATTGTTTACAGTGTGTACAATCTTCTGGGCACCGCACCTTTACCCGCACAAACCCCTATTTCCTTTTATGTGGATGGGGTTTTAACCGCTAATGATGTAACACAAACGGTTGTTCCCATAGGTGGTGAAATTCAGCAAAGCATAGAGATTGCCATTTCTGATGCCACACCTAATGTTTTTGAATTACTCCTGGTCGTTGATGACATAGGGAACGGCACCGGGATTGTGGAAGAACTGGACGAAACCAACAATACCTTCACCACCACCGTTACCTTTCAAAGTATTCCGGATATACTGTCGCTTCCGAATTTAAAATTGTGCAATGCAGGTTTTGGGCTTGCGTCCTTCGATCTTACCCTTCAAAACGAGTTTATTTCCGGTAACACCGACGATGAAATAAATTACTTTACCACGTTTGAAGATGCGCTGGAAAACATCAATCCAATTGAATCTCCTTATGAATACCAAAGCCTTTCCAATCCGCAAACCATTTATGTGCGCCTGGAAAATGAAATATGCTTCACCATAACCGATTTTTCCATTTTCACAGAAGACTGTGAACCGTTTATTCCGGAAGGTTTTTCGCCCAACAATGACGGGATCAATGACTTTTTTGAAATAAGCGGTCTATTGAATGTATTTCCGGAACACGAATTGTTTATTTACAGCAGAAAAGGAAATATTATTTTTAAAGGCAATAACGAAACCGGGTTCTGGAATGGGGATGCAAACGCCGGGATACTTTATGACGGTCCCGTACCTGCGGGATTGTATTATTATGTACTCAACCTAAACCATCCCGATTTTAAACTATATACCGGCTGGGTGTACCTCAATAAATAATATAAAATTAACTTTAAGCAACCATGTAAATAAGCGAAATACAAAAGGATTTTTGTAATTTTGCCCTGCTATAAAAAAGAAATTATTCCCGTATATTAATGAAGTGTTTTACACTGTTCCTGTTATTTTTATTGTATTGTCCTTTTCTTACTGCACAATATATTGAAGTGGATGACACTTATACGGCGCAACAATTGGTGGAAGATGTTTTGATAAACAGTCCGTGTGCTAATGTTTCCAACTTTACGGTTTCCGGATGGGATGCATTTAAAAGTTATGGCTATTTCAATAAGGGTACCAGTAATTTTCCATTTGACGACGGCGTTTTAATAACAACTGGCAGGGCAGTATCTGCCATTGGGCCAAACACAAGCCTTTTAAGTGAAGGTTCTGATAGTTGGACCGGCGATACTGATCTGGAGCAGGCCATAGGCGAAAGCAATACCATTAATGCCACCGTTCTCGAATTTGATTTTTTACCATTGGCTGACAAAGTCACTTTTGAATATATTTTTTCTTCGGAACAGTATTTTGCCTACAATAATCCCAGCCAATGTAACTTCTCAGATGGTTTTGCCTTTTTGCTAAGGGTAGCCGAAGGGCAAAATCAATACCAAAACCTTGCCGTTGTCCCCGGAACGAATGTACCTGTAAAAATAACCACCATAAGAGGGGAAGGAACTATATGTCCGTCAGCGAATACCGCTTTTTTTGACGCTTTCAACGGCTCCCAGCATCCCACCAATTATAACGGACAAACAACCATTTTAAAAGCCGAAGCAGTGGTACAACCCGGATTACTGTACCATATGAAACTTGTAGTTGCAGACCAGGGAAATGCTTTTTACGATTCTGCTATTTTTCTGGGTGGCGGTAGTTTTAGTGTGGACGCTAATTTGGGCGTGGATAGGCTTACCGTAACCGGAAATGCATTGTGCTTTGAAGAAGCTTATGAACTGGATGCTTTACAGCAGGGAAATAATCAATACCAATGGTTTAGAAACGGCATCGTGATTCCGGGGGAAACAAACCCAACCTATACTGTAACGCAGGAAGGGACCTATAGCGTGGAAATCATACCCGATAACAGTTCCTGTCTGATCACCGGGGAAGTACGTATTGAGTACAACACGGAAATAATCGCTCAAAATGCAGTATTGATACAATGTGAGGAAAATAATAGCGGTATCGGTACCTTTAACCTTTTTGACAGCAGTATTCAAATAATGGATGGCGACAATTCGTTGCAGGTTACCTCCTTTCACACTTCCTCTTTCCATGCCGAAAACAACATATCCCCCATTCCCAATGCAACTAATTATATCAATACGGTTGCCAACGAAATCGTTTTTGCAAGAGTAGTTGCCCCTTCCGGATGTGTTGCCGTTGCACAAGTGAGGTTGAATACCGTTACTAATTTCTTGCCACCGCTGGAAGTAGTGGCCTGTTCTGCATCAAACAATCCGGATGTGGCGGTTTTTAACCTGAATGAAACTACACAGGAGATTCAAAATCTATACGGAAACAACTTACTGGTAAGTTATCATGCTGGTCTGGAAAACGCATTGACCGGTAATGAAGCTTTACCGTTGCTTTTTTTGAATACGGAAGCCGGTATGCAAACTATATATGCCCGACTGGAAAACGATGCCGGATGTTTTGGGATTATACCCATCTATTTAACAGTTCTGCCCTCCCCGCAATTGCAAGGAAATGCAACCGAAATCTATTGCCTGAACACCTTTCCGGAGCCTATTATTTTGTCCTCCGGGGTGATTGGGGACCCTTCCGGATTTTCCTTTTTATGGTCCACCGGGGCAACAACACCTACTATTCCGGTAAATGAAGCGGGTAGTTATACGGTCACCGTATCTTTTAGCCAACAACTCAACGGGCAATCCTACACCTGTTCTTCCACCAAAACAATTAGCGTTTTACCTTCAGAAAGTGCACAAGTCAGTTTTACCATTGAGGGTGATTATGGGAATCAAACTATTGTGGTTACTGCAACAGGCGGCGGGGATTATCTGTATGCCCTGGACAATGAAAACGGGCCCTATCAGGAAAGTCCGGTTTTTGAAAATGTAAAAGCCGGCAAGCATATCGTGTATGTCCTCGATCTCAATGGTTGCGGTATTGTTGCTTTTCCGGTATATGTAATCAACTTCCCGAATTACTTTACACCCAACAATGACGGTGTTAATGATTACTGGCAAATCGTTGGGCTTGATTATAAAAACCTGCAGATAGAACGGGTGGAAATTTTTGACCGCTTCGGTAAAATCCTGCACGTGGTGGTTTTAAAAAGCAATGGCTGGGACGGTACTTTCAAAGGAAAACCAATGCCTTCTTCTGATTACTGGTTCAAGGCCTTTCTATCGGACGGCGGTATTTTCAAAGGACATTTTACGCTAAAAAGATAGTTTTTGGCTAATTTTGTGAACCAGAAGATTACAAAAATAGGTATATTTCCCTTGTAGAAACATTCCCAATGAAATTCAAAATAGTATCTGATTTTAAACCAAGCGGTGACCAGCCCGAAGCGATTGACTCCCTGGTCAACGGACTTCAATCCGGTGAAAAATACCAAACCCTGCTCGGTGTGACCGGAAGCGGTAAGACATTTACCATGGCCAATGTGATGCAGGCCGTTCAGAAGCCTACCCTTGTCCTGGCACATAACAAAACACTGGCAGCCCAATTATATTCTGAGTTTAAACAGGTATTCCCCGAGAATGCGGTAGAATATTTTGTTTCCTATTA
This sequence comes from Planktosalinus sp., assembly GCA_041748455.1. GTDB lineage: Bacteria > Bacteroidota > Bacteroidia > Flavobacteriales > Flavobacteriaceae > Planktosalinus. The sequence goes on along the minus strand of JBGTDF010000207.1, from coordinate 810 downwards.
CGATTATTACCAGCCAGAAGCCTATATCCCCAGTAGCGGGACCTTTATAGAAAAAGATCTCTCCATCAATGAAGAGATAGAAAAAATGCGGTTGAGCACCACCTCTTCCCTCCTTTCCGGAAGGCGGGATATTTTAGTGGTTGCATCGGTTTCTTGTTTGTACGGTATCGGTAACCCTGTGGAATTTCAGAAAAGTGTGATTTCCATCCAAAAAAACCAGGTAATTTCCCGTACCAAATTGCTGCACCAACTCGTGCAAAGCCTGTACTCCAGAACCGAAGCGGAATTTAACCGGGGAAACTTTCGAATAAAGGGCGACACGGTGGATGTTTTTCCAAGCTATGCAGACGATGCTTTTAGAATCCACTTTTTTGGGGATGAGATTGAGGAAATCGAGGCGTTTGATCTCAAGACCAACAATGTTCTGGAAAAATATGACCAACTGACCATTTACCCTGCCAATATGTTTGTGACTTCCCCGGAGGTTTTAAAAGGTGCTATCTGGGAAATACAGCAAGATTTGGTTAAGCAGGTGGATTATTTTAAGGAAATAGGCAAGCATCTCGAAGCAAAACGACTGGAAGAGCGCACCAATTTTGATCTGGAAATGATACGTGAACTCGGTTATTGCAGCGGTATCGAGAATTACTCCCGTTATCTTGACGGAAGGCTTCCGGGCACAAGACCGTTTTGCCTGCTCGATTATTTCCCGAAAGATTATTTGATGATGGTCGATGAAAGCCACGTTTCCATTCCGCAAGTAGGTGCTATGTATGGCGGCGACAGGTCACGAAAAGAAAACCTGGTGGA
>JBGTDF010000206.1:0-1775 GCA_041748455.1 Planktosalinus sp. | reverse complement strand
TATTCTGGAACTTCACAAACAATACAACCTGCCCATTCTATTCACAGAATACGGCTACCGAAGCAGGGATTTTGCCGGAAGAACGCCCTGGGAATCTGAAAGGGTAGAAGGAGAAGTCAATCACCTTGCACAGGAAAATTTAACCAAAGCCTTGTTTGAAGAATTCTGGAACGAGCCTTGGTTTGCCGGCGGTTTTCATTGGAAATGGTTTCACGACCACGGGCAGTCCGGCGGACCCGAAGACAATCAGTTTACGGTGCAAAACAAACCTACCGAAGAAATCCTTCGGCAATTTTATAAAACCCACCAATAAAAAAACCCGATTTCTTTTTGGGAAGAAACCGGGTAAATTATTTTCTAAAAAGTTAAGGTGTTATTTATTTTTTCACAAACCGAACAGTTTGAGTTTGATTTTTATCGCTGGTTACTTTAAGAAAATAAATGCCCGGCTTTAGTGATGCAACATCAATTTGATTTCCTGAAAGCCTGGTATTATTTGCCAACAAACTTCCTTTGGCATCATATATTTGATAACCGGTAATTGTGATATTTAATATGGTTAGCTTATCTATTGCCGGGTTTGGGTAAAATGTAATTTGTGCTAAATCAAATGTTTCAGTGGACAAGCTACATTCCTCAGAAAATGTACTGGATGGGTCAATATTCCATTGATTGTAAGGAAATGTAGAAGCATTTGTGGCTGCTTGGGCATCATCTACCTGTATGCAGGCATTTGCAGCTAAGCCTTGAGCAAAAAAATCTACTAAGCCAGCTGTATTTCCATTTTTTAAGTTGATAAAAGATAAATTGAAATTATCTTCACAATAAAGTACTTCAAGGTTTGGTTGGTTAATCAAGTCTAGTTGGGTCAAATTGTTTTCATCCACATCAAGTGCCACTAAATTGGTATTGTTGCTTAAATCCAAAGAAGTAATATTACAATCCCATAGGAATAAAAATAAGAGGTTTGGGTTATTGGAAGTATTTAATGCAGTTAAATTTGTAAAGTCTGCTGCAAAACCCACAAGATTTGTGTTGTTTGAAATATCTATAATAGATATTGGGTTTTCATCGATAACCAAAAATTGAAGGGCCAGATTTTGAGATACATCTAAGGAAGTGAGCTGGTTATAATCTACCCACAATTCAATTAAGGAAGCAAAATCCTCAATTCCAGTCATGTTTTGTATCTGGAGGTCATAAAGATCAAGATCAGTAACATTCACAATATTGGCAGTAAGAACTTGCCCGTCTATTATATCGTCATACCCCAGATCAATAAGAGCCTGTTCAAAATTAGAATCAGGGATGGTAGTGAATTGTGCTTGTGCAGTGTGGATTAATAGAACCGATACTGCTATAAGATAAATTTTTTTCATTGATTTTTTAAGATGTTTATCGTTTGGATATTAATATTATTTGGGTTTTACTTATTTCTTGTTGATTTTTAAGGTTTTGTTTTGATTGACCGCAGGTTTAAAAACTATTGAATTTTTAAAAAGATTTTGATATTTTAATAGTCAAATTCATTGTTTCTGGTTTTCCCTTTCTTTTTTAAATGAACTGTAAAGAGTACCCCTAAGTATTCCCCTGAATTTTTATAATCACCCCGGGTAGGCCCGGATTCCAATAAGTTGCCAAATTGATACTCCCCTTTAAAAAAAGGAACTATAGGTTTTTGGAAAATAACATTTGTTTGCAACAAGATACCGGGAAAAGTAAAATAAAACCCAGGAGATAAAATAAGGTTAGGATAAATGCTTGTGGGATTTGTG
>JBGTDF010000205.1:0-3358 GCA_041748455.1 Planktosalinus sp. | reverse complement strand
AGGATTGTTCTTGCAATACCTCCCCTATTTCAAACGCATGACGGTGGTCTTCTGCCAGTCTGTGCACATTATTTTCGAGTGCATATAAACCTGCAGCAGCCATAAAGCCCACCTGGCGCATTCCGCCGCCCAGGACTTTTCTGATGCGGATGGCATTCTTCATAATTGCGGCATCCCCTATAAGTACCGAACCCAGTGGTGTACCAAGACCTTTGGACAAACAAATGGAAATGGAATCAAAAAGTTCCCCGTATTGTTTCGGGGTTTCCCCTTTGGCTACCAGTGCATTGAACAAGCGGGCACCATCCAGGTGAAGTCCCAGGTTGTGTTCTGTACACACCTGTCTTATTTTCTTTATTTCCTCCAAATCATAGCAGGCACCTCCCCCTTTGTTTGTGGTATTTTCAAGACATACCAGAGAAGTTAACGGACTGTGGTAAAAATCAGGCGGGTTGATATTTTCTTCTACTTGACGTGCAGTGATCATTCCGCGATGCCCATCGACGAGTTTGCAGGAGACACCGCTGTTAAAGGAGACTCCACCACCTTCATAATTATACACATGAGCCCATTTGTCGCAAATTAATTGTTCGCCGGGTTGTGTGTGTAGTTTTATGGCAGCTTGATTTGCCATGCTTCCGGTGGGAAAAAAGAGGGCAGCTTCTTTTCCGAAAAGTGTGGCCAGCTTATTTTCCAAAGCATTAACAGTAGGGTCTTCCTTATACACATCATCACCTACCTCAGCTTCTAAAATAGCTTTTAGCATTCCCGGTGTGGGCTTTGTAACGGTATCACTTCGTAAGTCAATTATCATTGCAGTAAAATTTACGATAAAATTAAAAGAAAATAGTTTCTGCACCCTCTTTAAAAAATCTATTTTTGTGAAAATTTAGAATTATGGTCAATACAGAGCTCATTAAAGATCTCCGGGAACGCATAAGCGCGTTGCGGAGGTATCTTTGACATTGATGCCAAACAAATAGAAATCACCAACGAAGAAGAAAAAACATTCAATCCCACTTTCTGGGATAAAGCCCGGGAAGCGGAAGTTTTTATGAAAGAACTTCGCGTAAAGAAAAAGTGGGTATCTGATTTTGATAAGTCTAGCTCTCTAACGGAGGATGTTACCGTACTATTTGAATTTTACAAAGAAGGCGATGCTACTGAGAGCGAGGCAGAACAAGCTTACCAACTCGCATTGACTGCTGTGGAAGACCTGGAATTCAGAAATATGCTTTCAGAAGAAGGCGACTCCCTTAGTGCTGTTTTACAAATAACTGCCGGTGCAGGTGGCACAGAGAGTTGCGACTGGGCTGAAATGCTCATGCGCATGTACATGATGTGGGCAGAAAAAAATGGGTATAAAATAAAGGAACTCAATTTTCAGGAAGGGGATGTTGCGGGAATAAAAACAGTAACCCTTGAGATAGAGGGTGAGTTTTCTTTCGGCTGGCTCAAAGGAGAAAATGGTGTGCACCGTTTGGTGCGTATTTCCCCTTTTGACAGCAACGCAAAAAGACATACCAGTTTTGCATCGGTATATGTGTACCCTTTAGTAGATGATACTATTGAAATAGAAATCAATCCGGCAGATATTGAAATAGTCACCGCGCGTTCCAGTGGTGCAGGCGGTCAAAATGTCAATAAGGTAGAAACCAAGGTACAACTTACCCATAAGCCCACTGGTATCCAAATAACCTGTTCCGAAACCAGATCGCAACACGACAACCGGAACAGGGCGATGCAAATGCTTAAATCCCAATTGTATGAAATCGAATTACAAAAACAACTGGCACAAAGGGAAGACATAGAAGCCGCAAAGATGAAAATTGAATGGGGTTCCCAAATACGCAATTATGTACTGCATCCTTATAAACTGGTAAAAGACGTTCGCACCGCCCATGAAACCGGAAATACCGATGCCGTATTAAATGGGGACATCGATGGGTTTTTAAAAGCCTATCTAATGATGACCGGTCAAAAAGAAGAAGAAAAAGGGTTTTAAATAAGGTCCTTTACTATTGCACTTTAAAATCTAAAGTATGCTAAAAATATACCACAACCCAAGATGCAGTAAATCCAGAGAAGGTCTGCAATTACTGCAGGAAGCTAAATGTGAATTTGAAACTGTTCTCTATATGGAAAACCCGTTAACCGCGGTAGAACTTGAAAATATTATAGAGAAATTGGGTATTGCCCCTATCGATTTGGTTAGAAAAAACGAAGCCATCTGGAAGGAAAAATTCAAAGATAAAAACCTGACTGATAAAGAGCTGATAGCTGCAATGATTGCTTATCCAAAATTAATGGAAAGGCCTATTGTTGTTTCTGATGAAAGTGCCGTTTTAGGAAGACCGCCGGAGAATATTAAGGCACTTTTTAAAAATTGATTTTTCGCCATTCAAAGAAAGATTTAATTTAACAAGACTTTAAGGAAGAAGCCTTAAACCAAGTATTATTTTCGCAGTCCTAAAGGGTGAGTGTTTAATTAGACACCAAAAATCCAAAACAGAACTATGAAAAATTACTTGATTCTCACTATTGTCCTTTTTTCCTTTTCCTTTTCTTTCGCCCAAAATGTTACCGTTTCCGGGAAAATTATTGAAAAATCATCCGGACTCCCTTTAGAATATGCAACTGTATCTTTTACAAATTCACAATCCAAAGAACTGGTTACCGGTGGTATAACCGATCTTGACGGTCAGTTTGCCATGGATGTTCCCCCGGGACGATATGATATCAAGTTTGAATTCATTTCTTATGAATCTGTGACGATGAACAATCGTAATATCACAGGAAATACCACATTACCTCCGGTTTCCCTGGATTTTGATGCGCAAAGTTTGGATGAAGTAGTAATACGCGCTGAAACAACAGAGGTCCAGGTTAGATTGGATAAAAAAATATATAATATAGGTAGGGATTTGACGACGCGTGGTGCAACTGTAGGCGACGCTCTTGGAAACGTTCCCTCTGTAACTGTGGATGTTGATGGCGCAATAAGTCTTAGAGGTAATGAGAATGTAAGAATTTTGATCAACGGCAGGCCTTCTGCACTTGCCGGTTTTGGGAGTACAGATGCACTTACCCAGCTTCCGGCAGATGCCATTGAACGCGTAGAAGTTATTACAAGCCCATCAGCGCGGTATGATGCAGAAGGAACTGCAGGTATTCTCAATATTATCTTGAAAAAAGAAAAAACACTGGGATTTAACGGGTCCATAACTACCAGTGTTGGTCATCCATTCAATAATGGTGTGAATATAAGTGCCAATTTACGTTCAGATAAATTCAATATTTTTAATACCACCGGTTACAACTACAGGGATTCCCCCGGAAGTTCCTATTTTGATAACAC
>JBGTDF010000204.1:0-1874 GCA_041748455.1 Planktosalinus sp. | reverse complement strand
AAGGCCTTTGGAACGCCTTTACCATTAGGTAAATGGCATTGCACGCAAAAGTCAGTATAAATAGCCTGACCTCTCTCTTTGCTTTTTTGTAATTCGGTTTGATTTTCGTAACCGTTGTCTTTAATTACGAAATTTCTGTTTAAAGATTCACCGGTGTTTTTTTTCTTGTCGGAAGAATTACATCCTGAAAAAATAAGCAGCAACATCACTGCGGATAGCGTTATGATTTTATTCATCTTAATTTGGTATAATTCTTTCAATGCCTTTGCCTTCCACACCCATATAGATATACCCGTCAGGACCAATTTTGACACTTCGTAATCTACCGATATCTGTCGCAATTTTTTGTCTTCCCACAACCTCATTGCCATCTAATTTTACAAGTTCCAGATATTGGAATTTAAGCGCACCTACCAATAAATGACCTTTCCATTCCGGAAATTTATCACCAGTCACAAAAGCCATACCGCTGGGAGCAATGGATGGGGTCCAATAATAAACCGGCTGTTCCATGCCGTCCCGATGGGTTTCTTCAGTAATTATACTACCATTATAATTAACACCATAAGTGATTACCGGCCAGCCATAGTTAGCACCTTTTTTAGTGATGTTTATTTCATCACCACCTTTTGGCCCATGTTCGTGAGTCCATATTTCCCCTGTAGTGGGGTGAATATCCATTCCTTGCTGATTGCGGTGCCCATAAGAGTAGATTGCGGTTTTTGCCCCAGCTTCATTTACAAAGGGATTATCTGCAGGAATACGGCCATCGTCGTGAAAACGATAAATTTTTCCACCATCCCTGGTAATATCCTGTGGATTTTCTTCATTATTCCCTCTGTCACCAATAGTCATGTACACATAGCCTTCCCTGTCAAACACGATGCGGGAACCAAAATGGACGCCACTGGTTGTATTTAGTTTGGCTTTATATAAGGATTCAATTTGTGTTAGGCTTGCACCTTCCAGTTGTGCCCTTACAAATTTGGTGTTTCCCCCGTCACCTTCCCCTTCATTGGAAGAATAGGTAAGATATATCCAGCCGTTTTCGGAATAGTTAGGATGTACTTCAATATCCAAAAGTCCACCCTGACCTCTTACATATAAATCTTCAAAAGTCGTGGTAATCGTTGTTTTGTTACCATCTTTAAAATGGATAAGATCGCCGGTTTTTTCGGTAATCAGCATGCTTCCATCAGGTAACCATGTCATTCCCCACGGGATATTAATGCCTGACACATAAGATTCTATGGTGTAATTCCGCTCTACTTCATCATTAATACTGACATCATCCAGTTTTACTTGCTGTGCACAAGATGTAAAAAACAACATAATTAAAAGACAGGATAGATAATTTTTCATAATTATAAATTTTTGGGAAAAGTTACTAAAAACCGAATAGATACAGGAATTCTTTTTATGAAAATTCTGTTAATTGTTAAAAAAGGCTTTAGCTATTTTTATTTTTAAATAAATGTAAAAAAAAGTAGGCATTACTATAGAAAAGGATATATTTGCACTCCGAATAAATTTACAGTCTAACTGTAAGTCGCGGGGTGTAGCGTAGCCCGGTTATCGCGCCTGCTTTGGGAGCAGGAGGCCGCAGGTTCGAATCCTGCCACCCCGACCAAAACCTTTCCATAGCGGAAAGGTTTTTTTATTTAAGGAAGTTTGCTTCGGGAAGGCCGCAGTTCTCCAGAAGTATCGGGACTGCCACCCCGACCAGAACCTTTCCATAACGGAAAGGTTTTTTTATTTAAGGAAGTTTGTTCCAGTTATCGCATCCCGATGTTGATTCGGGAAGGCCGCAGGCTGCTACCACGACTCTACTTTAGAAAGTTTTTGTATTTATAAATTAAAAGTATTTTCTTTTT
>JBGTDF010000203.1:0-2730 GCA_041748455.1 Planktosalinus sp. | reverse complement strand
TTCTTTCAAACGATTTAGGAATGTGATGGATTCTTCAGGAGTAAAAATGGTATTTAAGGCGCCAAAACAACTTTCCAGTCCAATACTTCCAAATAAAGCGTGATCAAATTCTATTTTTTTATGCTCGATGTCTATGGGATTGTGATCGCTGGTCACACCATCGATAGTGCCGTCTTTAAGTCCTTTTATGAGTTCTTTTACATCCTCTTTGGTGCGCAGTGGTGGCAATAGTTTTAAATTGGAATTAAAAGTAGCGAGCGCATCGTCTGTCCTAACAAGGTTGTTTATGGAAACGCTGCAAGTGATGTTCAATCCTTTGGCTTTGGCCTCGCGGATTAACGCCACACTTTTTTTAGTGGAAATGGTGGGGATGTGTAATTTCCCGCCGGTGTACTCCAGTATGAAAATATTTCGGTTGATGTCCAGTTCTTCCGCAAGAGCGGCAATTCCTTTCAAGCCAAGTTTTGTGCTGCTCTCTTCCTCATTCATCACTCCGTTGGTGGCAATATCGTTTTCCTGGGGGAAGGCAATTACCAATCCGTCAAAGTCCTGCGTATATTGTAATGCTATTTTTAAAAGGTTAGGGTTTTTAACTTGTTTCTGATAATCGTAAAAGGCAATCGCGCCTGCATTTTTCATATCAAAAAGTTCGGCCAGATCTACGCCGTTGCCTTTGTTTGTGAGAGCGCCAATAGGGTAGAGGGTAACCGCATTGTTAGTGTCTTTGGAGGTGATAAATTGTATGTCTGCCTTACTATCAATCACCGGATTGGTATTTGCATTTACGGCAACTGCTGTAAAACCACTCATCGCGGCAGTCCTTAAGCCGTTTTCTATCGTTTCCCTTTCTTCAAAACCCGGTTCCCCAAAACTCACACTGCTGTCAAACCATCCCTGGGAAATATGAAGGTTATCCAGCTTTATTTCCTTTCGTTTATTTGGGTTTTCAATTTTTGCAGCTATCTTTTCAAATACACCATTGGTAATAAGAACATCCCTTTTTTTATGGTGATGGGCACTCCCGGGATCCACGATGGTAACTGATTTTAGTAGTAGATTCATTTAAGTAGTTTTAAAAGGAACATTTCAATGACTAAAAACAACAATGCAAAAATAACAAACCATTTCCAGAAATTACGAATGCTGTTATCTTCTGCCACTTTTTCAAAAAGGGAATCAATGGCATTGTAATTTTGGGTACCCGTCCATTCTGAGGCATTTAAATAGCGCAATTCACTTTCTTTTCGGGAGTAGTTATAACTCACTTTTTCCAGTTCGGTTTCTTTGTCAAAAATTGCATAAATACCTGCTTGTGAAGGTTCATCGGTGGTGGTTATAGTAACTTTATTAAACGTATTCTGTTGTAAAGGTATAAAATCTACCGCTTCATTTTTTAATCTTAAAATGTGATCCTGCGGAAGTTGCGCAGCTACCGCATAACTGTTTTCTTCGCCGATGGTGTAATACAGATCGGGCAATGGCAAGCTATTTTTGGCAATGCTGTAAAGTGTGGGCACTACCAGCGGCGAACTCTTAAAATTGGAATTCTCTGTTTTTATGGAGCTGTTGAATAAATAACTTGTTCCTGACTGGGTCAAAAAACCACTTCCATCCTGATAGGAGAGGACCCTGATGGCAGAAGTTGTATTGGGATAATAAGAATTAACTTTCGGATATTGAAAATTAGTGACTTGACGGTCAAACACATTTTGATAAATGGGATGGGAAAAGTTAATCGTGGTGATTTGTTTTTCCTGGGTGACTTCCGCAGAGAAAGAACCTAGATTCTGACTTCTTAGCAAGACGTTGTAGGTGCTGAGATCTGCTTTTTCGGTAGGGATAATTACCAGTGTCCCGCCATTTTCCACAAAAGTGGTAAGATTGGTCTGCAATGCATTGGGAATGGTTTCCAGCTCGTTTAACAGTATGGTGTTCTGTTCCAGAATAACCGCATAGTCGAGCTGGTTTACCGGTTGAGAAATAAGCTCAAATTCATCACTCGTATAAATTCTTTCTATAAAAGTGGCATCTGTTCCATTGACCGAAAGCACTTTGATTTTACTTCCTTTGTTTATGCTGAAGTACAACTCATTATTAAAAAGCAATCCCGCATCGGTGATGGATATCCTGCCCTGAAACTCACTGTTGCTGTCAATTTCAAATTCCGCAACAGCGGTGGAAGTGTCTGTAAAACCTACCGAAGTTTTTGCGGTCAGAACCTTACCATTATACAAAGACACCGGAAAGTTCTCCGGCGCAGTGCCTGAGGTGGAAAGGTCCACTTTCAAAGAAATCAAATCGGAATTTATGGAAGCGATATAAATACTGTCGATGGATATGGAATTGGTATTTACCGGCTTTAACTGAATGGTGGAAATATTCATCGGGTTATCTGTCACTTCGGGGAAAGCTTCCTGTCCCTGAAAGTCAGAAATGATAATGAGGTTTTTCTCCGTGTTTGTTTCTTTGGAAAATAAGTTTTCGGCTTTTAGGATAACTTCTTCGAGAGGTATTTGGGTGGCACTATACTCGGTTTGTAGTATTTCGCTTTTAAAGTTTTCCTTACCCGTAAGCCTCGAGGAAGTAGAATTGGTAAACCAGCTAAAGGTTTCCGGAAGATCGGTATTTTCAAAAAGTTGTTGTGTAGTCCTTTTTAATAATTCACCCTGCGGACCTTTTGCCTGCATACTGAAGGAATTGTCCAGGTAAATCACGGTTTCCTTATCTGCT
>JBGTDF010000202.1:0-8388 GCA_041748455.1 Planktosalinus sp. | reverse complement strand
ATGCTGGTGGCATCTGCCGGAATTATCTGGGAATTTGTCTTTTTAGCCAATTCATTGATTTGACCCATTCGCATAGCGATAGGTGCATTGGTCAGCACAAATTCGCCTCCTTCTTCATGCACGCGTTCGGCGGTTTTCCAGGCAATAGAGTTTGCATCGAGAGCACCGAATATAATTCCTTTTTTTCCTTTTAGTAAATTGAATGACATACTGTTGTTGTTAATGGTTAGTGTCACTTAGGACATTTAGGTTTGAAATAAAATCAAATATACATTTTTAATTTAAAAGTTCTTTTGCGTGGGCTATGGCAGATGCTGATTTTTTTTCGCCGCCCAGCATTTGCGCCAGCTCCTCAATGCGCTCTTCATGGTTTAATTGTTTTAACTGGGTATAAGTCACCTCATCAATATCCTGTTTATACACTTTAAAATGATGTTTGCCTTTTGCGGCAATTTGCGGCAAATGGGTAATGCTCAACAGTTGCATATGTGCACTCATTTTTTGCATTATTTCTGCTATTTTATTGGCGATTTCACCGGAAACACCCGTGTCAATTTCGTCAAAAATAATAGTGGGCAATTGTGTGTAATTTGCAAGTATGGACTTAACCGCAAGCATAATACGGCTCATCTCCCCTCCGGATGCTACTTTTTTCAACTCCCCAAACTGTGTCCCTTTGTTAGCGGTAAACAAAAACACCAGTTTATCTATGCCGTTGGAAGTGAATTCACCGGTATTGTTTACTTCTATTTTGAATCTTGCATTGGGCAAGCCGAGTTCTGCTAAAATGCCTTCCAGCTTTTCGGTTAGCGATGGGATTATGGCTTCCCGCTTATGGTGGATTTCTGCACCTAGTTCTGTTATTTCATTTTTTAATGCCGCTTTTTCCTTTTCCAATTGTGCCATTTTGGCTTCCAGGTTGGTAGTCCTTTCTAATTTTTCCTGCAATTCCCCCTGAAATTCCAGCAACTCCTGAATGGTTGAAAATTGGTGCTTTTTCTGAAGTTTATAAATTAGCTGCAATCTGTTTTCCACCTCATACAACCGGGAAGGATTTGCTTCTATGATGTCCTTTAGTTTTGCTATTTCAGCATATATATCATCTGTTTCAATCACAACACTTTGCAGACGTTCACATAAGGTTTGAAAGGAGGAAGAAACAACTTTAAGTTTGCTAAGCTTGCTGTTGCTTTCTTTTAAAACAGCTAAAACCCCTATTTCCTCTGCATCCAGCTTAGCAGAAATTTCTGATAGACTTTCCTGAATGGTTTCCACATTGTTCAAAGTTTCAAACTCTTCTTCCAGTTCTTCCTGCTCCTCAACTTTTAAATTAGCATCACTGAGTTCCTGAAGCAAAAATAAATTGTACTCCAACTCCTTCTGAGCTTCGGCTTTGCTGGAAGAGAGTTTTTCCAATTCCTTTTGCAAAGACCGGTAATCCTTTAAACCGGAAGCATAAGCAGCAAGTAAGTCCCCGGTAGCGGCAAGCGCATCTAGTATTGCAAACTGGAATTCTTCTGTGGAAATTTCCAAAGTTTGGTGCTGGTTGTGAATATCTATAAGGCGTTCCCCTAAAACAGTAAGTACATTAAGATTGACCGGGGAATCGTTTACAAAAGCACGTGATTTACCTGAAGGTAGTATTTCCCTTCTTATAATGGTGTTATTTTCATAATCCAAATCTTCTTTCTCAAAAAGCGCTTTAAGAGGATAGGATGCTATGGAAAATTCAGCTTCGATCACACACTTTTTGGAAGTGTCTTTCACACTGCTCAAATCTGCCCGTTTGCCCAATAAAAGTGCCATCGCGCCAAGCAGGATAGACTTTCCCGCACCGGTTTCCCCGGTGATAATGGTCAATCCTTCTTTAAAATCTACTTTAATATCTTCTATTAAAGCATAATTTTTTATGGTGAGTTGTGTGATCACTTTACTGTTTTAAATAAAACACTAAAGGTAAAAGAGTTTGGGAAGTAAAACAAGAAGGTTAAAATTTAATTTGCGACCAGTTTTCCCTTTTGGTAGGTGCCATTCTTGTAAGATTTTGCACCAGTTGATCGATGGGAACACTGGGACCGTCACTGAATATTTGCTGGATTTCTTCCGCTTTAGCGTCAAAGAAGGTACGCAATAAAAAAGAGTTAGGTCTTCTGTCGTTAATTTCTTTTAATATGTTCAGGGATTCTGCAATCTTTGCTTTACCATCCCTGGGGTTGTCCTGCATGATATCCAGCCCGTTTCTGTGGTATTCATACATTACCGTATGAAAAGCACTAAAAACCGGCGAAATCAACCCTTCATTAAGCTGGTAACGGGACTGATTGCCATCTGTAGCCTTCCAGCCCTGGAAATTGCCGGAAGCTGCGGTATTCACAATTTGCTTTGCCGTGCGGTGGTATTCATCGCCCCCGTTTAAAGAAAATGTGGAAGCATCTAAACCAAGTATGGTATATAAATGAAAAGCAATCCCGGAAACTAAATTAGAGTCAAAAGAATTGGGATTGAAATTCAAAGGTTGAAATTCGCGATAGTTAAAATTAAATTGCCTGTCGTTATAATTGTAAATGGAGGAAGAATAAGAAGATCCATATACCGGTCTTGAAGCTTGCACTTGCAGTGTCGCAGAAAAGGAATCCGCATCTGCTGAAGATATAATCAATATAAAACTGCAATTTATTCTTTCCTGATTGGCATATACTTTATTGGTCCATTTGGTATCATTGATAAATTCTGTAAGTGACCTCTCTAAAGTTTTAAAAACCTGCAAACTGGCTACACTTGTTTGCTCGGCATTCACAACAACTTCTGCATTGAATTCCTGTGCAGTAATGGAAGCAGAGGCAAAAAACACTAAAACATATAAGATAAATTTATTCATGGATCAAGAGTATTATTTCATTAAGCAAATCTTTTGCAACTTCTTCCTTGGACTTCAAAGCAAAACTTTTAAGATTTCCTGATGTATCGATTATAGTAACTTTATTTGTATCTGACTTAAAACCTGCGCCTTTGTCGTTAAGCGAATTTAAAACAATTAGGTCTAAATTTTTCTTTTTTAGCTTGTTTTTTGCATTCTCTATTTCATTATCTGTCTCCAGTGCAAAGCCCACTAACACTTGTTTATTTTTGATAGCCCCTAAGGATGCCAAAATATCTTTAGTGGGTTCCAACTCTATGGATAACGTTGCAGTTGCTTTTTTTATTTTTTGGGAGGCTGTATATTTTGGTTTATAATCTGCAACTGCGGCAGAAAGTATCGCTATATCTGTGGAAGCGTAGTGTTCATGACAGGCATTGTACATTTCTTCTGCACTGTTTACGGCAATTATTTTTATCGCCTTATTTGGTAAAGGAATGCTTGTTGGTCCTGTTACTAAAATTACTTCAGCACCCAGTTCATAAGCAGCATTTGCAATTTCAAAACCCATTTTCCCGCTGGAATGGTTGCCTATAAACCGAACAGGGTCAATAGCCTCGTGGGTAGGTCCCGCGGTAACCAGTACTTTTTTATTTCTTAACGGAAGGCTCTTTACTATATCGTTTTCCAGAAAGGCAACAATCTCTTCCGGCTCTGCCATTCTTCCTTCTCCTGTTAATCCGCTGGCAAGCTCGCCTGTACCTGCAGGAATTTGGATGTTATTAAATGCTTCCAGTTTTTTAAAGCTTGCTATGGTTGAACCGTGTTTATACATGTCCAGATCCATTGCAGGCGCGTAATATACCGGGCATTTTGCAGAGAGATAGGTTGCCAGCAACAAGTTGTCACAAACCCCGTTTGCCATTTTTGCAAGGGTATTTGCTGTGGCGGGTGCTATAATGAAAAAGTCGGCCCAAAGAGCCAACTCTACATGATTGTTCCAGGTTTCATTTTCGTTTTCTTCGGAAGTAAAAGAAGAAAAAACTTCATTTCTGGATAAGGTGGAAAGTGTAAGCGGAGTTACAAACTCCTTTGCCGAAGGTGTCATAATAACTTTGACTTCGGCACCTGTTTTCAGCAATAACCTTATTAAAAAAGGAATTTTATAAGCAGCAATACCGGCGCTAATGCCCACTAGTATTTTTTTACCGCTTAGAACAGACATATATTATTTATCTGAAGATTCTTCCAGTGTATTTCTGTAGTATATTTTACCGTCCATCCATTCTTGCATGGCAAGTGCGTGTGGTTTTGGCAATTTCTCGTAATATTTGGAAACTTCTATTTGCTCTTTGTTTTCAAATATTTCTTCCAAACTGTCATTGTAAGTTGCAAATTCGTCCAGTTTTTCCAAAAGCTCTTTTTTAATTTCGGTATTGATCTGGTTTGCTCTTTTGGAAACAATGGAGATTGCCTCATAAATATTTCCCGTAGGGGCATCAATTACATTTTTGTTTAATGTAGTTGTGTTTACAGGGGCATCTGTTTTTTTTACATTTGTCATAATGATAGTCTCTTATTAAACTTGTTTGTTCTGTAATCGTAATTCAATGTCTTGTAGTATTTTGTCTGCATCCTGCTTTCTTGCACTATCTGAATAGTATCTGTTAAAGCTGTTGTAATAGGTCTTAGCTTCCATTAGCCTGCCCTCTACAAGATTAGGAAAACTATTGATGGCCAGTGTGTATGCTGCTTCTAAGCGTAAATAAAAAGCTTCCATTCGGTAATCAGACCCTGGATAATCTATGATATAATTATCTAAAGCCTTAATAGCTGCTTTGTAATCTGACGTAAGATGGTATTGTTTTGCTATTTCAAAGCGTTTCTTTTCAATTTTATCAGTGAGTTCAGCAACTAAGGAATTGGCTTCAGCCAGAAATTCTGAATTGGGATATCTATTGATAAAAACCTGTAGCTTTTCTAAAGCGGTAAATGTCTCTTTTTGATCTAAAGAATATCGTGGCGACAAATGATAAAAGCTTTTTGCACCTTTATATGCTGCTTCCACTACTTTTTCACTTGCAGGATAAGAGGATACAAATCTCTCAAATTGAAATCCTGCAGTGTAATAATCCCCTAATTGGTAATAAGTATCTGCATAAATATACATCAACTTTTCTGCCTGGGGCTTACCTCTGTATTCAGGAACCAACTGCTCCATCAACTTTAGTGCTTTCTTGTATTTACCGGCGTTATAGAGCGAGTCTGCATATTGAAATTTTAATCCAACATCATCAGATTTCAACATCTTTTGATACGGACTGCAAGCCCCTAAAAAGATTGCAAAAACAACAAATAAAAAAAGTATTCTCATATCCTTAAAAAACATCGTGCAAAAGTAAGTAAATTAAAGAGATAATAAAAATGTATATCCCGTTAAAGAAACGTGAAGTTTATGAAAATGGTATTTCTTATAAAAATTACTTTAAATCTTTAATGAAATTTTCAATTTCCTTGCGTAAATCGGCAGTTGCTTCCACTAACGGAAGCCTTACCGTTGCATTACAAATTCCCAGTATATCAAAAACAGCTTTTATACCTGCCGGGTTCCCTTCCGCAAAAATCATATCGATGGCCGGTGCTATTTTATAATGCAATGCATAAGCTTCATCTACTCTTCTATCCAGGCCAAGACGTACCATGTCTGAAAATTCCTTCGGAAAACCTTCTCCTATTACAGAAATCACCCCTGAACCACCCGCTAAAACCATAGGTAAAGTAATCATATCATCCCCTGAAATTACAAGAAAGTTTTCAGGTTTGTTTTTGATCAAATGCATTGCCTGAACGATATCGCCCGCTGCTTCTTTGATCGCTACAATATTCTCAAAATCCTTTGCAAGACGAATTACTGTTTTGGGCAACATATTGGAAGCAGTCCTTCCCGGAACATTATATAAAATAATAGGCTTTGGCGATGCTTGTGAAACGGCTTTAAAATGCTGATAAATCCCTTCTTGCGAGGGTTTGTTGTAGTATGGCGAAACAGAAAGTACTGCATCAAAAGCCGAAAGATCCCTCGTTTGTAATTCCTCTATTACTTTTTGTGTGTTGTTTCCGCCCACTCCTAAAACCATCGGAAGTCTCCCGTTGTTTACCGATATAACCTTATCTATAACTATTTGTTTTTCTTCCGCGGAAAGTGTCGCACTCTCTGCAGTAGTTCCCAGGACCACCAGATAATCAATCCCTCGCTGAATACAGTGGTTTACTACACGTTCCAAGCCGTCAAAATCGACAGAAAAATCAGAATTAAATGGAGTTACTAAAGCTACTCCGGTACCTATAAGTTGTTTCATTTTTATTTTATTTTTCTGGTGCATTAATAATTTGAAGGTATCTAACCAGTTCTTTTTCAAAAAGAGCATAGTCCTTGGATTTAATTTTAAAAATCAAATCATATAAATTGGAATTTCCGCCGTCAAGGCCCACTTTTATAGTTGCTTTTGCATGAGAAACAACATAGTCTACATACATGTTTTTTTGAGAGGAATAGCCTATCAAAACATCATACTCCCTATCTAAAAACTCAAAAAGTGCAGGGTTTGATAAAGTGCCATTCCAGCTAAAATCCTTTTGCGTAAATGAATTTTCCCCTAACGTGGTAAGGTTCTTAACCACTTCCTTATGATAAATAATCTTTAAATCTTTTTCGAGAATTTGAAGACTGTTTGCGAGCGTTTCAAAACCTTCTAAAGTGTTATTTTCTATAGAATTAACTATAACCCCAACAGTCTTAAAAGACCTTCCTTTATGAATAGGCAAACGTTTTTTTTGCGTCCTTTCCACACTACTTTTAAGGAATCTTCTCTTTAAAGTTTTTAAAATCATTTATCTTTACCTTACCTAGTGCAAAAGTAATTAATTTAAAGAGTATGTTGGTGTCTAAAAGCTATAGAAATATTAAAAAATATACAATTTTTGTATTCCTGTTTTCCCTTTTAATAAGTTGTAAAAAAACCGAATATTCCCTCGTAAAAATAGAGGGTAAACAAATCGCGATTTCAGATAGCATAGACGCAGATGAAAATATAGAGGCATTTATTGCACCTTATAAGGAATCTGTAAACAAAAACCTCACTGAGGTTTTAGCATACAACACTAAAGATATGATAAGAACCGATGGGGAACTAAACAGCAGCATTGGCAATATGATGGCAGAGATTGTGATGGTGGAAGCAAACCCTATTTTTAATAAACGAACCCAGAAAAATATAGATTTTGTTTTATTGAATTACGGTGGAATTCGCGCTCCAATGCCAAAAGGGGATGTAACCCAAAGATCTGCATACAACATCATGCCTTTTGAAAATGAAATCGTGGTATTGGAACTTTCTTCCGCAAGTGTTTTGAAAATGCTGGATTATTTAAGCGTCGCAAAAACCGCGCATCCGGTTGCAGGTGTCGCAATTGAGTTTAATAGTAATTATGAACTGATCGATTTCACTATTCAGGGAAAACCATTGGACACAACACGGACTTATTTTGTTGCCACCAGCGATTATTTGAGAGAGGGAGGGGATAATATGCTTTTCTTTCAGGAAGCAATCAGCGAAACACCTATAGATTACAAAATCAGAAATGCCATTATCGATTATTTCATAAAAACCGACACCATTGATTTTAATGTCGATAACCGGTTTATAAGAAAACAATAGAAACCAAAAAACGATGCTAAGAAGAAACTTCATCAAGCAAACCGCCGCTGCATCTGCTTTAGTCGCAGTAAGCAGTTATGGACTTACGGCATTTTCAGATGCTCCCCACAAAAAGCACATCACTATATTACATACTAACGATACCCACAGTCATATTGAACCCTTTCCGGAAAGTGATACGAGAAATGCCAATCGCGGTGGAGTAGCCAGAAGAGCGACCATCATTGAGCAGATTCGCAAGGAAAATCCCAATACCCTTTTGCTCGATGCCGGAGATATATTTCAGGGAACGCCATATTTTAATTTTTTTGGAGGCGAATTGGAATTCAGGCTCATGTCCATGCTGGGTTATGACGCAGCAACCATTGGAAATCACGAATTTGATAATGGTATCGACGGTTTGAACGCACAGTTGCCCCACGCAAATTTTGACCTGGTGTGTTCCAATTATGATTTTAAAAATACCATTTTGAACGGAAAAGTAAAACCCTACCGCATAATTAACAAAGGCGGCATTAAAATAGGCATATTTGGTTTAGGCGTGGAATTGGACGGTTTGGTCAATAAAAACATGTACAAAGAAACCCAATACCTCGACCCTATAGAAATAACACAGGATATGGTAAAGATACTCAAAGAAGAAAATAACTGTGACCTGGTGGTTTGCCTCTCTCATTTAGGTTATGAATACAAACACGATAAAGTATCTGACATGAAAATAGCTCAGGCAACCTCGGGCATTGACCTGATTATAGGCGGACATACCCACACCTTTTTACCGAAACCTGTTTTGGTCAAAAACAAAAACGGAAA
>JBGTDF010000201.1:0-3935 GCA_041748455.1 Planktosalinus sp. | reverse complement strand
TATGTCCTGAAGTCTTACTTCAAAATTCCGTGTACTATAAAATTGTAATTAAAATAAAATCCAATGCTATGTTTAAAAAATTATTCTTTGTTTTTTTTCTGCTAATTTCCGGTACCGGATTTAGTCAGATTGATGTACCCTATCAAACCCCACATCCGGACATACTCTCGCTTGCAGATGCCCCTATGCCACCCATAATGAGCATAAATCAAGATGGCACAAAGGCAATATTATTATACCGCAATCAATACATCTCTATTGAAGAACTTTCTGAAAAAGAAATGCGACTGGCCGGTTTGCGCATCAACCCAAAAACCAACAGCTCCAGCAGGGCAAGGAATTATAACAACATCAGCATTTTTGATAGTAAGACCAAGAAAGAAATGCCAATTTCAGGAATGCCTGAAAATGCAAAAATCACCAACATAAATTGGTCCAATGCGCAGGATAAAATTGCTTTTATCAATGCCACTGAAAACGGTGTTTCGCTTTGGGTGATTGACTATGCCACCCGGAAGGCCACAAAACTTACAGATGCCAACTTAAATGCAAATATGGGCAATCCCGTAACCTGGTTAAAAGACGACTCAGGTTTGCTGGTAAAAATGTTGCCTGCCAACAGAAAACCTCTTATAGATACGGAAAACGCCATCCCCGCCGGACCGGTTATTTCGGTAAATGAGGAGGGTCAAAAAGCACAAAACAGGACCTATCAGGATTTATTAAAAAACACAAATGACGAAGCCAACTTTGAAACCCTTGCCGGTTCTGAACTTTGGAAAGTTTCTTTGGACGGAAAAAAAACAAAATGGAAAGATGCCGCCCTTTATCGCACTATTTCCCCGTCTCCTGATGGCAGTTATTTTTTAATTACCGAAATAAAAAGGCCTTTCTCTTACATCGTTCCTTTTACCAGATTCCCCACTTCTTATAACGTTTATGATAACAAAGGAAGCCTTACCAAAACTATTGTCGATGTACCTTTGATTGAAGAACTTCCGCAGGGATTTATGGCGGTACAAACCGGGCCGAGAAGTATTTCGTGGCGCGATGATCAGCCTGCGACATTGGTATGGGCTGAAGCACTCGACGGCGGCGACCCGGAAAAAGAAGTGGAATTCCGTGATCTTGTTATGCAACAAGAGGCACCCTTTACTTCCAGGCCCAGACAAGTTTTACAAACCAAGCTGCGCTATTCAGGTATCGAGTGGGGTACCAATAATTTGGCTGTGCTGAACAATTACTGGTGGAACACAAGAACATCCCGCACCGAATTTTTTGACCCTTCTGATCCCTCTAAAGCCCCAGTGCTCTTTAAAGAGCGCAATTACCAGGACCGCTACAGTGACCCCGGAAGCTTTGTGACCACCAGAAACCAGTATGGCAGGGATGTACTGGAAGTAAAGAACAACACCCTTTATTTGATTGGCGATGGTTTTTCTGCGGAAGGAAAAATGCCGTTTGTGGATGCCTACAATCTTACCGAAAATAAGACCGAACGCCTGTACCAGGCAGAAAAAGGGGAAATGCTGGAAAGCATCAGCAGAATGATCGATCTGGAAAAGGGCATTGTGCTCACCAGACTGGAAAGCGCTACTCTTTTCCCGAATTTTTATCTTCGGAATATTTACACAGGTAATCTGGAGCAATTATCCAATTTTGATAACCCGTTTAAGGCCATTCAGGATGTAAAAAAAGAAGTTATCACCTATAAAAGGGAAGACGGGCTGGAACTTTCTGCCACCTTATATTTGCCGGTGGGCTATGACACCAGCAAAAAAGAAAAAATGCCGATGATTATGTGGGCATATCCACGGGAGTTTGTCGATGCTGCAAGTGCGTCGCAGGTAACCAGCAGCAGCAACCAGTTTACCTACCCCAGTTATGGTTCGCCATTGTATTGGGTAAATCGCGGTTATGTGGTTTTGGATAATGCCGCTTTCCCGATTATTGGGGAAGAGGGGGATCAACCCAATGATACTTTTGTGGAGCAATTGGTTTCCAATGCCAAAGCAGGTATTGATGCTGTGGATGCTTTGGGATATATAGACCGCGAGCGTGTGGCGGTGGGCGGACACAGTTATGGCGCCTTTATGACGGCAAATTTGCTTTCCCACTCCAATCTTTTTGCTGCCGGAATAGCCCGAAGCGGTGCCTATAACAGGACATTGACTCCATTTGGATTTCAGGCAGAGGAACGCAATTACTGGGAAGCGCCTGAAGTTTACAACACCATGTCGCCGTTCATGAATGCTGAAAAAATGAAAACACCTATGCTGTTGATTCACGGGGAGGCCGACAATAATTCAGGTACCTACCCGATGCAAAGCGAGCGCTATTTCAATGCTCTAAAAGGATTGGGCGCACCGGTTAGACTGGTCATGCTCCCTAAAGAAAGTCACGGCTATGCAGCAAGGGAAAGTATCATGCACATGCTTTGGGAACAGGATATGTGGCTGGAAACCCATGTAAAGAATAAGGGTAAATAACTTACGAAAATTGCAACAACCCTTTCAGGGTTTGAAACCCTGAGAGGGTTTATACTATACTACTGGAACAGCATTAGAAGATGCTAGATAATCTTCATTCTAAATGTTTGGAAATATCTTTTCTTTTTAAGAAACGTATTAATAAAAATAAAGGGATGGAAAACATCATCCAAATTATTACAATTAAAATCAAAGCAAAAACATACTCATTATCATTAAAAACAGTATAAATTCCTGAAAATAATAGTAAGCTAAGCAAGGAAATCAATACTATTGAAAGTCCTAATATTAAATTTTTTGCCCATATTTTATATTTCATTAAATAAATTCCACTAACAAAAAACAACACACCAAAAAGTACCAGAATCAACAAAAAAGAACTGATGTTATTAAAGAAATAATCTAAACTTATTACGTTTGGAATCTCCTTACTATCATAATCATTGAACCCTAATAATGTAAAAATAAACGCCCCCATTCCATTACTAAAAACAACCAAGCCGGCAAAAATTGAAATAAATAAGCCTGTGTTTTTAATGGATTTTGGTTTCTGTAAATTCATCATATTGGTTTTAATTTTTATATCCGCTTCTGGATTTAAGCGCAATCACCGCCAAATTTGTACTTATTTAAAAACTATTACTCCCAATGAAAAAATCACATACAAAATAACTAGAAAACTTCCTGTGTTCCTCCTCCTTTTAGATTCATTTTGATAGTGTTCGTTTATTTTTTTAGTTCTTTTTTTATTAAGAAATAGAATGGTATTTAAAATAAAAATAAATGCGAAAATTATTATTAAGGTAACTTTATGTTCATTAAAATTGTTCCTGTCTACAGAAAAATATTTGACATAAAGTACGCCTATATTCAATTCAACCAATAATGTAATCGCTCCAATCGGCCCCCATTCATTATTCCCTTTTTTATTTAGGAATTGTGTTAGTTTATAAAATAAATAATAATATGGATTCATTCGTTGCCATTAAGATTTATAACTTTAGACCTATTATAAAGCCGTCCTGCACAAAGTCTCCCGACTTAGAGCGCAATCCCCATAGCAAAAAAGACGGTGACACTTGCTCAAATAATACAACCCTAACAAATATACTTTTTAAAAAATTAAAAAGGATATTCTTTTTACTCCACAATAACCTTTGCAAAACCATCGGTAAGATATTCCTGTAAAACACCTTCTTCATCCACATAAATGATATAGGCGTCTAATGTAGTATCGTTTTGTAAAAGGGTTTTGGTTTCTTCCAATTCCATGACCATAAAAGCAGTGGCATACCCATCCGCTTCCATACAGGTTTCCGCCAAAACAGAAACACTCAACACATTGCTTTTTTTGGGCCATCCGGTTTTGGGGTTTATGGTATGTACATATTTTGCCCCGGTATTTGGGTCTATGCGAGTCTTGCGATAATTGCCGGAAGTAGCCAT
>JBGTDF010000200.1:0-1847 GCA_041748455.1 Planktosalinus sp. | reverse complement strand
GTTAAAACCTACCTAAACAAACTTCTTCTTTCCAATAAACCGGATTATTTTAAAACTATCCTGGCAGTTACTTTCACAAACAAAGCGGTGGGTGAAATGAAAGAACGCATCATGAAGAATTTACAGGAATTTTCTGATGAAAAAATTCTTGACGCCCCTTCAGTAATGTTTATTGCCGTTAAAAAAGACACACTATTAGACCCTAAAGAAATTCACAAAAGAGCACAAAGGGCAGTTCAATATATTTTGCATAATTATGGCTCTTTTGATGTGGAAACCATCGACAGGTTTAACCACAGGTTAATACGCACTTTTGCCAAAGATTTAAAAATTGCCTCTAATTTTGGAGTGGAACTGGATGTGGACTCGCTGTTAACCGAAGCTGTTGATCGGGTTATAAGCCTGGCAGGAAAAGACGAAAGATTGACTAAGGTAATTTTGGATTTCACCTTTGAAAAAGCAGATGATGATAAAAGCTGGGATATTTCTTTTGATCTTAATGAAATAAGCAAACTCCTTAAAAATGAAAACGATTTAGTCCACGTCGAAAATCTCAAAACCAAATCCATTGAAGATTTTTTAGAATTAAAGAAAACTGTTTACACCTCCCTTGAAAAAAAAAGTGAGGCGTTAGTAAAACTCGGCAAAAACTGCCTTGACGAAATTTTTAAAAACAATCTGGAATTTACTGATTTTACCGGTGCTTATTTCCCTAAATATTTTCAAAAAATCGCTAATAAAGATTTTGGCGTAAGTACAGATTTAAAATGGCAGGAAAATATTGGCATAGAGCCTATGTATCCAAAAAGGGTAGTCGGCGAAACCGCAAATATCATAAATAGTTTAGCAGGAATATTTTCCGGGTTTTTCCAGCAGTCCAAAGAGCTTTTGATTAACTATTCATTCCTAAAAACAATTCAGAACAATATAAACTCCTTATCCCTTTTAAACGCTATTTATAAAGAATTTAAAGAGCTGCAGGAAGAAAAAAACCTGGTGCCCATTTCTGAATTTAATGCACGTATTTTTAAAGAAATAAAAGGTCAGCCCGCACCATTTATTTATGAACGTTTAGGCGATAAATACAAGCATTTTTTTATAGATGAGTTTCAGGACACCTCTCAAATGCAGTGGTTAAATTTAGTCCCATTAATCGATAATGCCCTGTCACAGGAGGATATGTCAGGAGAAAAAGGGAGCTTGTTAATCGTGGGTGATGCCAAACAATCTATTTACAGGTGGCGGGGTGGCTACCCGGAACAATTTATAGCCCTATCCAATGAAGATAATCCCTTTTCTCTGGAAAGAACCAACAGTTATACACTGGAAACGAACTTCAGAAGTTATGACCAGATTATAAGCTTTAACAACGCTTTTTTTCAATATGCCTCAGCAACACTTCATTCTGAAATACACCAGCAATTATATATGGATGGTAATAATCAGGTAGTTAACGCAAAAAAGGGTGGCTATGTTTCCATTAATTTTATAGAAGCTGCAAACCAGACCGAAGCATTTGAAATATATCCTGAAAAAGTTTTGGAAATCGTGGTGTCACAACGAAACAAGGGGTTTGCATTAAAAGACATTTGTATTTTAACCCGAAAAAGGTCTCAGGGAGTTGCTATAGCCACAAAATTATCTGAAAATAATATCCCAATTTTATCGTCTGAAGCACTGTTACTAAGCAATTCCCCGCATATTCATTTTATGATAGGAATTTTAGGCCTGCTCAATGATTTTGAAGACAAAGCCTTTAAAGCAGAGGTACTTTACTTTCTTCACGACTATTTAAATTCAAAAGAAGAAAAACACTCCTTTATTCATGCGTTTTTAAACATAACTTC
>JBGTDF010000199.1:0-6657 GCA_041748455.1 Planktosalinus sp. | reverse complement strand
TGTTCTTTTAAAGGTTCCGGGTTATGTGGAAATTGGCCGTTTGGCGTGCAATACAATTTCACAGTATGCACTCCTAACCTGTCTAAAAGTAACGGAATTGCAATACCCCCAGTGGAATTAACTGCATCTACCACCACTTTAAAGTTTGCTTTTCTGATGGCTTCCTCGTTTACCAAGGGCAAATCCAAAACCACATCGATATGAATATCAATATAGGCATCATTTTTTGAAATCTCCCCTAATGCATCTACTTCGGCAAAAACAAAAGATTCTTCAGCGGCAATATAGAGGATTTTAGCCCCTTCGGCAGCATCTAAAAATTCCCCCTTGTTATTAAGTAGTTTTAGGGCATTCCATTGTTTTGGGTTATGGCTTGCAGTGAGTATAATACCACCGTCTGCATGTTCCATTGCCACGGCAATTTCGACAGTTGGGGTTGTTGACAAACCTAAATCCACCACATTGATCCCCATCCCAATCAGTGTGTTCATTACCAGTTCCTGAATCATTTCGCCCGAAATTCGTGCATCCCTTCCCACAACTACTCGATAGTTTTCTTTATTGCGTTGCTGTTTTACCCAGGTACCATAAGCTGCTGCAAATTTAACAGCATCTACAGGAGTTAAATTTTCTCCTACACTCCCGCCAATAGTTCCACGAATTCCCGAAATTGATTTTATTAAAGTCATAAATAGATTTTAGAAATTTAACAGCCAAAGGTTGAATATATTGAAATATATACCCACCACCATACTTACCAATTGCAAATATACAATTCCAAAACAGAAATCTTCAAAGCTATTTTGTAAATTGGCTGTATGAACTTTTTAGCCCATATCTTTCTTTCCGGAAATGAAAATGAAATAATCATTGGTAATTTTATTGCTGATGGTATTAAGGGGAAAAGCTACCTGGAATATCCAAAAAAAATACAAATAGGTATTTTATTGCACCGGGAGATTGACACATTTACGGATGCACATCCCCTTGTTAGAAAAAGCACCAAAAAACTACACGAAAACTACGGGCATTACAGCGGAATTATTGTGGATATTCTATACGATCATTTTTTGGCCAAAAACTGGAAAATATACAGTAAAGTCCCCTTGGCAGAATTTGTAGATGATTTTTACTCCCTGCTTAGGAATAATTTTGAACAATTACCTGAGCGCATTCAAAAAATGATGCCTTATATGATAGCAGATAACTGGTTATTAAGTTATGCTTCCATCGCAGGAATTGGCAAAATTTTAGCCCAGATGAATTACCGTACCAAAAACAAATCCAAAATGAATTTAGCAGTTGCAGAACTGGAAGATCATTATGAAGAATTTGAAAATGAATTCACTTTCTTTTTTGAAGAACTGCTGTATTTCAGTAAAATCAAATTAAAGGAACTATGCGATATCTATTATTCTTAAGTGTTTTACTGCTTATTTCATGTAAGACAGTAGTAAAAGAAGATAAACATTTCGGTACTATTTCTAATAATGCCATGGTAGTTTCAGCCCGTGCTGAAGCTTCCCAAATTGGTCTTGACATTCTACAACAAGGTGGAAATGCTTTTGATGCTATGGTAGCTACAGAACTGGCTCTTGCAGTAGTATTTCCGTTTGCTGGGAACATAGGCGGTGGTGGTTTCATGGTGTATCGCACAAAAGAAGGTGAAATTGGGTCCTTAGATTACAGGGAAAAAGCACCGCTTGCAGCACATAGGGATATGTATCTGGATGATAAAGGCAATGTAATTTCTGACAAAAGCTCATTAGGTGGTACTTCAGTGGGGGTACCGGGAACTGTGGCGGGTATTTTTGAAGTATATGAGAAAATGGGGAGCTTACCTATAGAAAAACTTCTCGAGCCTGTTATTGAACTAGCTTTAAGAGGTGTTGTAGTTACACAGATACAAGCAAATAACTTAGCAAATGCCAGGGAAAAAATCATTGAAGTAAGTGGGAAAAATACACTTTTTTCGAAAGAATATAAAGTGGGTGATACTATAAAGCATCTCGCTTTCGCCGAAACCCTCAGGAAAATACAAAACAATGGCAGGGAAGAATTTTATCATGGAGAGACAGCTCAAAAAATGGTTGCGTTTTTACAGGAAAATGGAAGTAGTATCTCGATGGAAGATCTGGCTATATATGAAGCCGTTTGGAGGGAACCCATTGTTGTGGATTATAAAGACATACGCATATTTTCCATGGGCCCGCCATCCAGTGGCGGAATTTGTTTGGGCCAGATCCTGAAAATGGTAGAGCCATATAACCTTAAATCCTATGGTCATAATTCCGCTGAATACATCCAATTACTTACCGAAGCTGAGCGACGTGCTTATGCAGACAGGAGCTATTATCTGGGCGATCCTGATTTTGTGGAAGTTCCCATACAAAAATTGCTGGAGGAAAACTATTTAAAAGAAAGAATGGCAAGTTTTAGTTTTGAAAATGCCACAAAATCATCAGACGTTTCCCAAGGAGAAATAAGCAGTTTTCTTGAGAGTGATGAGACTACCCATTATTCCATTGTGGACAATTTTGGCAATGCTGTTTCAGTAAGCACAACATTAAATGGCGCATATGGCTCTAAACTTTACAGCGAGGAGATAGGGATGTTTTTTAACAACGAAATGGATGATTTTAGTGCTAAACCGGGTGTCCCTAATATGTTTGGACTTATAGGTGCAGAAGCAAATAGTATTGCTCCTGAAAAACGAATGCTGAGCTCGATGACACCAACTATTGTCGAGAAAAATGGCCAGCTTTGGATGGTATTGGGAACACCCGGAGGATCAACAATAATTACCAGTGTACTTCAAACAATTTTAAATGTGTATGAATTTGAAATGACGATGCAGGAAGCTGTAAATGCTCCCAGATTTCATCACCAGTGGTTACCTGATGAAATAATTTTTGAACCCAATTTATTTTCATCTAAAATTATAGACGAATTACAACAAAAAAAATACCAAATAAGTCAAAAAAACACCCCAATAATAGGTAGTATTGCAGCAATTTTAATATTACCAAACGGCACTTTAGAAGCAGGTGCAGACCGCAGAAGGGATAACACCGGATTAGGATATTAGTGTTATTTTAAGTAAAAATTATAATTTGTAGGTAAAATACTACTAATTGTAAGAATTTTTTATAAATTAGCGGGCTTGTTTAACATTAAATAAGTTAAAAATTAAAAGCAGAAAGACTATTGGGGAACCGTCTTTAATGTTTTAACTATCAATAAAATAAGGAAAATAGAAGTATAAAATTACACAAATCATTTAAAGTTATTATAACTCTTATTGGTATTTAAATTCATTTTAGAAACAAAATCTTTAACTAACCGTATAAGATTCACTGTATTCCTGGTTAACCATTTTGTTGGCTGCATATAAAAATATGCATGGGAAATAAATCTTTTGCTAAAGATATTTTAACCCTAATCCCGCTACTCTTTAGTGGGCTTTTCTGTATAGTGTTAATTTATTTTCTTTGGAATAAACTTACTTTTGACCCTGTATTCCTTACGATTCTTGAAACCATTTTATCCATCATAATTACCATCAGTGGTGTGATTGCAGTTGCTATAATGTTTTATCTAGCCACAATAGTAATAAATCTAAGAAGTAGTCGGCATACTATTGTTTCTGATTTGGATAAAATTACACAGAAAATGCATAATTTCAGATCCATACTGGATCTTCTGTTACGTTCAAAAATGTGGTTACCAGGTTTGAAGGAATATCTGGATGACGAGTATGCAAATCTAAATTATTTTGAAGTTAAGGAGTTTTATCGCGGGTATTCTAAACTTGCAATTGAATTTTTGCAGGAAAACCATCCCTATCAGGATACAGAAAATTTATATCTGGAGTTTAAATCCTTATTAATCACTTCCCCAAAAGAAAAGACAGTCCCTGAAAATATCAAATACCCTAAACATTATGACAATGCCATTGTTGAAAAATGGCTGGAACATAAATGTGGTTCAGGTTTATGGTACTATTTTGGTTATAAATTTGCCAGTTATAAAAGTGCTTTAGATTTAGATGCTGTTTATGAGCGCCATCAGGATAAAATTATGACGCTTGCGCAGTCTATAGATAGTGAGGCATTTGAAGACTCTTCATTTAATGAAGTTTTTCTATCCAAACTCGGGGAATATATGAACAAAGAAGTTATTCCTAAACTACATCAATTCCAGACCTTTGCGGCTCAAAAACTTCCTAAAATGGTGAATTATTTGTATGCCATCTTTTTATGCTTTGTAATGTTTGGGGTTTTACTTCCCATCTGCTATCAGTTATTTAATCTAGGCCCGCTTTTTCTCATTATTTCCATCTCAATCATACTGAGTTTGATAGTATTTATAGCCACTTCCTTTTATCGGTTTTTGACAAATGAAATCGAAGTATAAACCCTTCAAGATAACAGTAATTTAACAATGCAAAAACTACTTGTCCTATACAAAATAGGTTTAAAATAAGTACCTTTGCAGCCATGGTTAAAAATGAGGATTTTATTGAGGTTTTGGGTGCCAGGGTGCACAACCTCAAGAATATTGATGTAAAAATTCCAAGGGAAAAATTAGTAGTTATCACAGGGCTTTCCGGAAGCGGGAAATCGTCCCTGGCTTTTGATACTATTTATGCGGAAGGGCAACGTCGTTATATAGAAACTTTTTCTGCTTATGCCAGACAATTTCTGGGAGGATTAGAGCGTCCTGATGTTGATAAAATCGACGGCCTCTCCCCTGTTATTGCCATTGAACAAAAAACCACCGGTAAAAACCCGCGTTCTACAGTAGGCACCATTACCGAAATTTATGATTTTCTAAGACTACTTTTTGCCAGGGCCGGCGATGCGTACAGCTACAATACCGGCGAAAAAATGGTAAGCTATTCTGACGATCAAATAAAAGAATTAATCCTGGAAGATTTTACAGGAAAAAAAATAACATTTCTTGCACCGGTCATACGTTCCAGAAAAGGGCATTACCGGGAATTGTTTGAACAAATTGCAAAGCAAGGATTTCTAAAGGTGAGGGTAAATGGCGAATTGCTTGAAATCACCAAGGGAATGAAACTGGATCGTTATAAAACTCACGATATAGAAATTGTCATCGATCGCCTGCAGCTTACCAATGGTGCCGAAAATGAAAACCGATTAAACGAAGCCATTAAAACCGCTATGTATCATGGTGAAGATGCCATTATGGTTTTGGAAAATGAAAGTCAGGAAATACGGTATTTCAGCAGAACCTTGATGTGCCCAAAAAGTGGTATCTCTTATCCTAATCCGGAGCCAAACAATTTTTCTTTCAATTCGCCTAAAGGAATGTGTCCAAACTGCAAAGGACTTGGTCATTTATATGAAGTAGATGCAAATAAAATAATCCCAAACAAAAAATTATCCATAAAGCAGGGCGCTATAGCGCCACACGGTGCTCAGAAGGACAACTGGGTTTTTAAGCAACTGGAACTCATCGCTGAAAAATTTGCATTCAAGCTAACAGACCCCATCGAAAAAATCCCGGATGCAGCATTAGAAATGATCTTGTATGGCGGGAAGGAAAAATTTGAGGTAGAATCCAAAACCCTGGGAATTACACGCAGTTATAAAATTGATTTTGAAGGTGTGGCAACCTTCATTCAAAGCACTTATGAAAGAAATGACACAACTTCCCTTAAAAGATGGGCCAAGGAGTATATGAACCATATTTCATGCCCCGATTGTGAAGGTACCCGTTTGCGGAAAGAGTCCCTTTATTTTAAAATAAATGAAAAAAATATCGCTGAACTGGCTGCTATGGATATTGATGAACTGCAGAAATGGTTTCTTCAACTTCCAAAAAATCTTTCAGCGAAGCAAATGCTTATTGCGGAAGAAATAGTCAAAGAAGTAAACGACCGCATACAGTTTCTGGTGGGAGTGGGTTTAAATTACCTTTCCCTTAACCGAAGTTCAAAATCGCTTTCCGGTGGTGAGGCACAGCGCATTCGGCTTGCCACGCAAATTGGTTCGCAATTAGTGGGCGTGCTTTATATTCTTGACGAACCCAGTATAGGTTTGCACCAAAGGGATAACGAACGTTTGATTAAAGCGCTTATTCAACTAAGGGATTTGGGCAATTCAGTTATTGTGGTGGAACACGATAAGGATATGATTGAAATGGCAGATCACGTTATCGATATTGGTCCCGGTGCGGGAAAATTTGGCGGCGAAATCATTTCAGAAGGAACTCCTGCGGAAGTGAAAAAACACGATACTTTAACAGCCTCTTACCTCAATGCCAGTAAAAAGATAGAGATTCCGAAGAAACGAAGAAAGGGAAACGGCAAGTTTTTAAAACTTTCAGGCGCAACCGGTAACAATCTTAAAAATGTAACCTTAACCATTCCGTTAGGAACAATGACAGGGGTTACTGGCGTATCAGGAAGCGGAAAGTCTTCTCTGATTAATGAGACCCTATACCCTATTTTAAATGCCTATTATTTTAATGGCGTAAAAAAACCTTTGGCCTATAAAAAAATAGAAGGTCTGGAGGAAATTGACAAAGTAATTGATGTTAACCAATCGCCAATAGGCAGAACCCCACGTTCTAATCCTGCTACCTACACCGGTGTTTTTTCTGAAATAAGAAGTCTTTTTGTAAAAG
>JBGTDF010000198.1:0-3408 GCA_041748455.1 Planktosalinus sp. | reverse complement strand
TAATCAAAATCCTTATTCTTTTTATATTCCGTAATTTTTTCCGGGTCCAAAATTACAGGGGTCCTGTCTTCATTTGTATCATAAAGGACTTCTTTTTGTATGGCAACCGTGGTTGTATCCCCCGGTAATAGAGGGTCACTTCCTGAAAAGATAAAAAATAGGATAAGAAGTTTAAGCATTTTATTCTCTATTGCCTATAGAATTTATAGCTTCTATAGTGCCTGTGTAATTTTTCTTTTCGTTGAGGTTAAAATAAATAAAGCAGGTCGTGATTATAATAAGGGTATATAAAAGATATTGTGCAATCATACCAATGGAAGTTAAGGCAACATACACCCAGTCAAAAAAATCAGCAGGATTTGCAGATACTTCCTCACTTAGGGCAAACGACTTCACAAAGAAATAAATGTATTGTGGTATCTGAAAGACTATCATAATTATATAAAAAAGTATAAACATTACCAGATAGGTTGCAAAAGTAATCCACCATTCTCCTTTTATAAGACTAAAGCTATAGCCTATGGCATCCATAACGTCCCTTCTTTCAAAAATGATAATAGAATAGGTACTGGCCAATACAACCCCCAAATAAATACCGGGAATACCACAGAATAAAAATCCTATAACAACCATTAAATTTATTAAAACACCACTCCCCAGCATACTCCAGAAAGATGCTTTTACACCATCTCTTACTTCCTGTTCAGAAACAACCCCATCATTATTAATATAGGATTGAATATAGCATAAAACGGTACAATGCAATAAGGTGTAAAATGCAATCATCGCAAAAATCATAAGTATGACTGACAGGATTACATTAGCCGCAAATCCTTCAAAGCTGGATGCTTGTATAAATATATTTTCAAAACTCCCCAGTGTTGCATACATATAATACACATAAGAAAGTATCAGAATGACAAGAGCCGGGCCGGTAATTTTTAAAATTAAAGTAAAAAGATCTTTTCCCTGAAGGCGTATAAATTTGAAAGTATCTGTTAAAATATCCCCTAATTCCCTTTGCTTTTTAAATTGTAGTAATTCTCTCATGTTTTTTCTTAAGTTTTAATGGGTATAGCACATAATAAAATAAAATAAGGTATAAGGAACCGCCAATAATCAGTATGGCAAGCCAGTCCGGCATTTGGGTTTGTCTGGTTACAAATCCTTCTAAAAAACCGGCGATTATAAAAAAGGGAATGGTGCTTAAAAGAATTTTCAAGCCGTCTTTAGCTCCTTTCATAAACGATTGTAACCTGGTGTAGGTTCCGGGAAATAAAATGCTGTTCCCTAATACCAATCCTGCACAACCTGCGATAATGATTACCGATATTTCTATAGTTCCATGGATCCAGATGGTGCGGGCAGAGTCCCAAAGCAAACCCTGATCATAAAAGAAATACTGAAAAGACCCCAGCATTACTGCATTGCGCATTAATATGAACAAAGTCCCCACGCTTAGAAAGATTCCAAAAACAAATGCATTTAAAGCTACCCGAATATTATTTATGGTAATTCCCAGGAACATATTCATTTCACTCATTTGTTTATACACTGCCATGGGATCTCCTTTATCAATATTGCTCAAAGTCATGTTGACATAACCATCCCCCATAATCAACCGTACAAAATCTTCATCTGTAGCAGCCGAAAAGGCACCCACGATGGAAAAAAGCGCAAACGTGATAAATGCAATCAACAATTGCTTTTGATACTGGCTAAAAAATAAAGGAAACTCATGTGTGTAAAAAGTTATAAAACGCGATCTAGATTCCCTTTTGGTCTTGTAAATTTTTTGGTGGGCAAGTGCAGAAAGATTGTTGAGATATTTTAAAGTATTGCTATTTGGATAAAAAGTCTGGGCATAACTAAGATGATCGGTAATTTCTACGTATAATGCACTCAATTCATCAGGATGAATTTGAATATTATTCCGTAGAACATTTTCAAATCTTATCCATTTGTCTTTATTTTGTTTAGCAAAAGCTGCCTCGCGCATTTCCGGTAGTTTATTATGTACCAAAGAAACATATTTAATGGATAATTTTCAAATTGAAACCGCTCAAAATGTCAATATTTTTCAAAACGTAGCCGGAATAGGGGAACGCATTCTGGCATTTATCATAGATGCTGTAATAATTATCATTTACATACTGCTCGTAATGGCCTTTTTTGCCGGGTTACGGTTAGGGGATGATTATCTTTTTCTAATGGGAATGACTGTCGGTCTCCCGATATTTTTATACCATTTACTTTGGGAAATGTTATGGAATGGAAGAAGTCCCGGAAAAGCGGTATTACAATTAAGAGTAGTAAATATCGATGGTTCCAAACCTGCTTTTTCCAATTACTTGATTCGATGGCTGCTGCGCATTCTTGATATAAGCATTACCAGCGGCGGACTCGCATTAGTGACTATTTTATTAAACGGAAAAGGACAACGTCTTGGGGATATAGCTGCCGGAACAACCGTAATTTCAGAAAAGAAAACCACAAATTTCTCTCAAACCGTATGGATGGATGTGCCTGAAGGATATCTCCCTAAATATCCCCAGGTAGTTATTTTTAAAGATGCAGAAATGCAGACAATTAAGAATATATATCAAAATGCAAGGGTAAACGGCAACCATAATATAATTTTAAAGTTGGCAGCTAAAACTGCCGGGGTAATGGATATACAATTTGAAGAAAATCCTATTCAATTTATAG
The DNA here is from genome assembly GCA_041748455.1 of Planktosalinus sp. Classification (GTDB taxonomy): domain Bacteria; phylum Bacteroidota; class Bacteroidia; order Flavobacteriales; family Flavobacteriaceae; genus Planktosalinus. The sequence continues at coordinate 699 of JBGTDF010000198.1, read as the reverse complement.
ATACAGTAATTAAGGATTATAACTATTTTACCCAGCAATTATGAGCCTCTACCTGATTATAGATATTTTAGGAACCATCGCATTTGCTATTTCAGGCGTTTTGACAGCAATGAACAAGCGTATGGATGCCTTTGGCATTTTAATCATTGCATTTGTAACTGCCGTGGGAGGTGGAACTTTGAGGGATGTACTTCTGGATGTAAATATAACATGGATGCACAATATGACCTATGTGTATGTTATTTTTATCTCAGCGGTTCTTGCAGTTATTTTCAGGTCCAAACTTAACTATGTAAGAAAATCGTTGTTCCTTTTTGATACTATAGGAATTGCATTGTATACCATTGTAGGGATAGAAAAAGGGATACAAATGGGTTTACATCCCATAATTTGTGTTGCATTGGGAACTATGTCCGCATGTTTTGGAGGAGTAATAAGGGATATTCTTTGTAATGAGATACCCATTATTTTCCGAAAGGAAATCTATGCCACTGCCTGTATTCTGGGAGGGGTGTTTTATTTCGTACTAAGCGCTTTTGATATAGAAACAAGTTGGGTTGTGATTATTTCAGGTTCTGTGGTAATAACCATTCGCATTTTAGCCGTCCGTTTCCATCTTTCCTTACCATCTGTCTATCGAAAAGAAAAACTTTAATCTATAATTTTTGCCTCAATAAAGACATTGCTATAGGGCCAATA
>JBGTDF010000197.1:0-1875 GCA_041748455.1 Planktosalinus sp. | reverse complement strand
ATTTAAAAAATTTCCGGCATATGAAAAAGATAAAACCTTGGCGGTCACCTCCTCCGGGAAACATAAAATTGCCATTGAAAAATTACTGGCAAATTTGCCGTCACAACGATATGCTATTTTAAGGCTTCCATTGGTTTTAGGGGTAAATTCCCCTTTATTGCTTCAGTTAAAGGCATCCATTAAAAACAAAACACATTTTGAAGTATTCCCTAATCTGGTAATCAATACCATCACGGAAACCAAATTATCCAGTCAAATTCACTATATTATCAATCAAAATAAATACGGTATTTTTCACCTGGGAAGCACTGACTTAGTTCATCATAGTGATTTATTTCAGGAGATTACCGAAAAATTAGTCGGTAATACACCGGTTTTCACCCATACATTCACCAGTAATGAAGATCACTTTTTAGCGGTTTTACCGAAAGCAAACAGACTTCCGGAACAATACCAAACTTCCATTAGCGAAGTTATCAATGAAATTACCTGTAATGAAAGTTTAATAACATTAAAAGAAAAATTATTATGAAAAAGCTAACAAAATCGCAGATCGAAGAAAAAATGAAATCGTTTGAAGGATGGGATTATGGCGAAGATGCCATACACACATCCCTGGAATTTACTGATTTTAAAGATGCGTTTGCAGTAATGACCCGAATTGCCTTTGAAGCAGAAAAATTAAACCACCACCCGGACTGGAGCAATGTTTACAATACTATAAACATATCCTTATCCACTCACGATGCAGGCGGGGTTACTGAAAAAGACTTTGAGCTTGCCGCAATAATTGATACTTTAGTGAGCTAATTTTTAATTAAAATAAATATTGGTCATAATAAAAAAAAATTGTTGTTTTGAAAGGCTGCAATGTAAGTAGCAGATAAATAAAATTTTCTGTTTGAAAGTCAGGTTATTAATTGTAGTTTTTACTTTCGCTTTTAGTGCCGGTTTTTCACAAACTCCGGAGTCCTTTTGTATTACACTATCTAAGGTAAATACCATAATCCAGGAGAACCATTATAGCCCAAAATCGATAGATGACAGTCTTTCTGTTTATTTATTTTCAGATATTATTGAAAACCTCGATGACCGCAGGGATATTTTCCTTGCCGGGGAAATAAAATCTTTACGGAAACATGAATTCAGCATAGATGATTATATTTTAAGTGGAGATTGTAATTTTTTAACTGAATTTACTTTTGCATATAAAAAGGGTTTGGAAAGAAACCTCGAAATTATTAAAGAATTACGCTTAGAAAAATTCCCATTAAATACTATAGATACCCTGTTTTTTACCCGAGAGCAGTTACAGTTTTACAAGGAAAGAAAAGACATTAAAAAGCTACTGAAGAAAAGGATAGTTTATGATATTTTAGAAGACATAGCCGGGAGTTCCAAAAACAAGGATTCTATTTTAGAACATTTTAAATCCTTATCCCAAAAATCACGAGCTAAGGTTTTTGATAATTTTGAATGCAGAATTCAAAGCAAACTTAATCCTGTTCCCAACCTTGAACATCATATTTTTAATGTATTCCTAAACAGCTTTTGCTCTTATTTTGACCCGCATACTAATTATTTTAGTATAGATCTGAAATCCCAATTCTTAAATTCAGTTTCCTCCAGCAACTTAACATTTGGCCTTGAGATGGAAATGGATGAAGTGCACCAGGTATCCGTTTATGATATTATGGCAGGCAGCCCCGCTTTTAAAGACGGTCAAATAGAAAAGGGCGACCAACTCCTAAAAGTGACCTATGGAAAAGCGGAATTTGAAGTCAACTGTACCAATATGGACGTGATTCAAAACTATATTTCCTCAGACACTTACAGAGAAGTGCTTCTTACCTTTAGAAAAAAAAATGGGGATAT
>JBGTDF010000196.1:0-6572 GCA_041748455.1 Planktosalinus sp. | reverse complement strand
ACGTCGTCATCAGCGGGTAATTGATAGTGTATTTGATAAAACATTAACTTTGGAAAATTAAAAAATAAACACAACCACTCTCCTAATTAGTTTTGGGATAAAATAAATAGATATTATGGTTTTAGAAATGAAAGTCCCCTCTCCGGGAGAGTCCATCACCGAAGTAGAAATTGCACAATGGCTGGTTGCTGATGGCGATTATGTAGAAAAAGATCAGGCTATTGCCGAAGTGGACAGTGATAAGGCAACACTGGAGCTACCTGCTGAAGCCAGCGGGATCATCACCCTTAAAGCCGAAGAAGGAGATGCAGTTGCTGTGGGCGAAGTGGTATGTTTGATAGACACATCTGCAAAAAAACCGGGGGATAGTGAAAAGAAAGAAAGCAAAACTCAGGCCGGGGACGGAAAAATTGAAACATACGAAAACCCGGGGGATGAAGGTTCCAATGACACCGATGATTCTTCAAAAGGTCTGGATAAAGAATCTGCTAAGGCCCCTAAAACAAGTTCAAAAGCAGAACCGGAATCCAGGGATACTTCGTCCAAAGAAAAGGGACAGCCACAAGACGGCACAAAGAGCTATGCCTCAGGAACCCCATCCCCTGCTGCAAAAAAGATTCTGGACGAAAAAGGTATTTCTGCCAAGGATGTTTCTGGAAGTGGACGTGACGGTCGCATCACTAAAGACGATGCTGTAAATGCACAACCCTCTATGGGAACTCCCGGACCCGGAAAACGTGGGGAAGAACGCAAAAAATTATCCATGCTTCGCCGCAAAGTGGCAGAACGTTTGGTAAGCGCTAAAAATGAAACTGCTATGTTAACCACTTTCAACGAAGTGGATATGAGTGCTATTTTTGCTTTACGCGAAAAGTATAAAGAAGATTTTAAAAACAAACACGGCGTGGGATTAGGTTTTATGTCCTTCTTCACCCTTGCTGTTGTGAGGGCATTAGAGATGTACCCTGATGTGAATTCCATGATTGATGGGGATTACAAAATCACTTATGATTTTAAAGATATCAGTATAGCCGTTTCAGGACCTAAAGGATTGATGGTGCCTGTAATTCGCAATGCAGAAAACTTATCGTTCCGAGGTGTGGAAAACGAAGTAAAACGTTTGGCTTTACGCGCAAGGGATGGTGTTATTACGGTAGATGAAATGACAGGCGGAACTTTCACCATTACCAATGGCGGTGTATTTGGCTCTATGCTCTCTACTCCTATTATCAATCCGCCGCAAAGTGCTATTCTGGGGATGCACAACATCGTCGAGCGCGCCATTGTCAAAAACGGTGGAATTATAGTAGCACCGGTAATGTATGTTGCTCTATCTTATGACCACCGCATTATTGATGGTAGGGAATCTGTAGGCTTCCTGGTAGCTATCAAAGAAGCACTGGAAAGCCCCGAAGAGTTATTGATGAACAATGATGAGAAAAAAGCACTGGAGCTATAAAAAGAATAGCTAATCTGCCTATCGGCAGACAGGGGCGGTTATCTCGTCAATAAAAATCATATTACTAAATCATTTACAACCCCGAAAAGTAATTCTTTTCGGGTTTTGCTTTTCATAATTTTTTGATTTTCGTTTCAACAATAAAATGTATCTTTAAAATAAAAAATTGATATGAAAGCATCTATACTATTAGTATTGTGTTTAAGTCTTGCCTTTTTCTATGATTTAAATGCTCAACCTTCCCAAATTCTAATAAAAGACATCAACATCTTTAACGGAAAGAATGAAAAAACAGTACGAGCAAACATTTTAATCGAGGGACAGCTAATCAAGCAGATATCTTCATCCAACATCTCTGTTAATGAAAATACTTTGATCATTGATGGTTCAGGAAAATATGTAATGCCCGGTTTAATAGACGCCCACGTTCACGTAATGTTTGAAAGTATCCCACAACAACAAGCCATGTTTTCAGACTTTGCCTTTTTAAATTTATTTGCAGCAAAAGCAGCTGAGGAGCAGTTATTGCGTGGATTTACGACAGTAAGGGATTTAGGAGGTGGCTCTCTCACATTAGCAAAAGCCATTGATATGGGTTTAGCAAAAGGACCGCGCATTTTTTCTAGCGGTGCTTTTATCTCACAAACCGGAGGGCATGGTGATTTTGGATTACCCACAGATGTTCCAAGACAAGCCGGTGAGTTATCCTATGTAGAAAGAAACGGGATCGTTGCCATAGCAGACGGTGTTGATCAAGTTTTAATGCGTTCCAGAGAGCAATTAAGGCAAGGTGCCACACAGTTAAAACTTATGGCCGGAGGTGGAGTAGCATCGAGTTATGACCCACTTGATGTAACCCAATATACCTATGAAGAATTTAAAGCCGCAGTAAGTGCTGCCGAAAATTGGGGTACTTATGTTACCGTTCACGCTTATACACAAAATGCCATTCAAACTGCAATAAAAGCAGGCGTGAAATGCATAGACCACGGCCAACTAGCCGATGAAGCCACCGCAAAGTTAATGGCAGAAAAAGGAGTCTGGTGGAGTTTACAACCTTTTCTTGATGATGAAGATGCCAATGCCTATACCGAAGGATCTGCAAACAGGGCAAAGCAACTCGAAGTCTCTGATGGAACAGACAATGCCTATAAACTTGCAAAAAAATACAATATCAAAACTGCCTGGGGCACAGACAACCTCTTCAACGCTGCCAATGCAAAAAAACAAGGGAAAAAATTAACCAAACTAACTCGTTGGTATACTCCTTTTGAACTACTTAAAATGGCTACTTCAACTAACGCAGAATTGTTAAGTCTAAGCGGAAAGAGAAATCCCTATCAAAAAGGAAAACTGGGAGTTATTGAAGAAGGCGCTTATGCCGATATAATCATTTTGAACGAAAACCCTTTGGAAAATATTCAACTCATAAAAAATCCATCCCAAAATTTTAAACTTATAATGAAAGATGGTGTAATCTATAAAAATACCTTAGAATAAAAGATTCAACTTAAAATGAATATCTAGTTCTTTGCCTGAAAAGCAGTTCTTTTCGGGTTTTTTGTTACTTTTAATACAAAAACAAACAGAATGACCCACAGCACTCATAACGCATTAGAAGACCCCCGCAATCAAGACATCAAAATCTTTATCAACGGGCAATTACATCCCCGTGAGAAGGCAAAAATATCAGTATTTGACAGCGGGTATCTGGTGGGAGATGGCGTTTGGGAGGCTTTTAGAGTCCATCAAGGGAAAATGATTTTTGTGAATAAGCATCTCGACCGTCTCTGGCAGTCGGCTAAGGTAGTGGGTATCCTTATTCCCTTCAGCCGGGAAGAGTTATTACAAAACATTCAAACCACTCTGGATGCTAATGGCATGAAAGACCACATCCACGTGCGGATGATGCTCACAAGAGGCATCAAGAAAACACCTTCTCAAGATCCGCGTCTTACGATTTCAGGTCCTAATCTGGTTATTATTGCTGAACACAAAGCAGCTTCTCTAGAAACCAAAACTAAAGGCATCACCCTTTTTACCTCCACCTTTAGAAGAGGCTCGCCCGATTATCTCGACCCGAGACTTAATTGCCACAGTAAGTTGCACGAAGTACAAGCATTGATGCAAGCCCTAGAAGCCGGAGCTGACGAAGCCCTGATGCTCGATATCCATGGGTTTGTTTCTACCTGTAATGCTACCAACTTTTTTATGGTTAAAAACGACGAAGTTTGGACATCCAGCGGACAATATTGTATGAACGGCATCACCCGTGGAAATATCATTGATTTGTGTCAACAAAACAACATCGTCTGTAAACAGAAAAACTTTTCCCTGTTTGATGTCTATGGAGCTGATGAAGCATTTGTAACCGGCACCTTCGGCGGACTCACCCCAGTAGTGAAAATCGATGGTAAAACCATTGGTGATGGAAAACAAAGACCACTTACTGAGAGGTTGAGAGCACTCTATCAGAAGTTGATTGAACACGAAATTAAATCCCAATAAATGGAAGCTCCCGTCACCCGCATATCGTTATGGTCAGGTCCGCGCAACATTTCCACGGCGATGATGTATTCCTTTGCGCAACGCAAGGACACAAAAGTGTTTGACGAGCCGCTTTATGGCTATTATCTAAAAAACAGCAAAGCCAAAGAATATCACCCCGGTGCCGAAGAGGTTATCCAAACTATGGAAACCGATGGCGGCAAAGTCGTGGATATGATGCTAACCAACAGGGATAAACCAGTACTGTTTTTTAAAAATATGACCCATCACCTCCTGCCTGAATTGGACCGCTCTTTTTTAAAACAATTGGTGAATGTGATTCTTACCCGAGACCCGGTGGAAATGCTCCCCTCTTTTGCTAAAGTGATTGAAACGCCCTCGCTCTATGATGTGGGCTATAAATTACATTTGGATATAGTTGAACAATTACAAGCTGAAAATTTGCCGGTGATTGTATTGGACTCCAAAGCGGTGTTACAGAACCCAAAGGAGCAATTACACAAATTATGCAAAACCATAAACATCCCGTTTGAGCCTGCTATGCTGAACTGGACTCCCGGTGCAAGACCCGAGGACGGTTGCTGGGCCAAATACTGGTATGGCAACATTCATAAATCTTCAGGATTTATACCATACCAAACTAAGACAGCTCCTTTTCCTCAAAAATTGAAGCCTTTGCTGGAAGAATGTTTACCATATTATGAGAATTTGGTAAGGTTTGCCCTTTAATTCAAATTACGTTTCTCAATAAAAAACCGTTTCATTAATTCTGAAGCTTCTTCGGCTAAAATTCCTCCTTCCATTTTAGTTTTAGGATGTAATTGTGTACCCATCGTGATACAGCCACGTTGTTCATCCCTTGCACCATAGACTATCCGGTCTATCTGGCTCCAGTATAAAGCTCCGGCACACATCTGGCAAGGTTCAATAGTGACATATAGTGTGCATTTCTTCAGGTATTTTCCGCCCAGATAATCTGCAGCGGAAGTAATCGCCTGCATTTCTGCATGTGCGGTTACATCATTTAATGTTTCCGTTAGGTTGTAGGTGCGCGCAATAACTTTATTTTCTACCACTATAACGGCACCAATGGGTATTTCCCCTTTCGCGAAAGCAGTTTCCGCCTCAAGTAAAGCACGTTTCATAAAATAGGTATCATCAAACGGTTCTATCATAAAAAATTTCAAATTTGCTTCGCCAGTTCGCTTCGCTCGTGTCAAGCACCAAATTCCAAAACACAAACAACTGTCATCTATAATAAGTCTTACATCTATTGCCTAACGTCTCCAATCTATTTCTCAAAAATACAATTTCAATTGATTACTTTTGTGCAATGGCAAAAACTTTGTTAGACGATATCACTTTCCCTGAAGATTTGCGCAAACTGCTTCCGAGCCAACTACCTCAGGTAGCTGAAGAATTACGCCGTTTTATTATTGATATAGTCGCTACTAAAGAAGGACATCTGGGTGCCAGTCTTGGTGTGGTGGAACTTACCATTGCCTTGCACTATGTTTTTAATACCCCTGAAGACATCCTCGTTTGGGATGTGGGGCATCAGGCATATGGTCACAAAATCCTTACCGGAAGGAAAAATGATTTTCACACAAACAGGCTTTTAGATGGCATTAGCGGTTTCCCTAAAAGGGAGGAAAGCGTTTATGATGCATTTGGAGTGGGCCACAGTTCGACAGCTATTTCTGCCACGCTGGGTATGGCAATTGCCGCACAATTGAACGGCAATACAAAACGACAACACATCGCTGTGGTGGGAGATGCTTCCATTGCCTCAGGAATGGCCTTTGAAGGACTTAATCATGCGGGTGTTACCAATACAAACCTCTTGGTTATTTTAAATGACAACGCCATTGGCATAGACCCGAGTGTTGGCGCTTTAAAAGAATATTTGACAAAAGCTACTTTGAAGAAAACACCTGGTCAGGACAATATTTTTGAAGCATTGAATTTTGATTATTCGGGTCCTGTTGACGGACACAATTTATTGGAATTGCTTCAGGAACTGGAGCGTTTAAAAAAAGTGCCTGGACCCAAATTGCTTCATATCATTACTAAAAAAGGTAAAGGCCTGCGTCAAGCGGAAGAAGATCAAGTTAAATACCACGCTCCGGGAAAATTCAATAAAGATACAGGGGATTTATACCCAAAAAGTTTGGTTGTGCAGCCACCTAAATATCAGGATGTATTTGGAATCACCATTGTCGAACTCGCTGAAAAAAACCAAAAAATCATAGGGATTACCCCTGCCATGCCAACGGGGAGTTCATTAAAATTCATGATGGAAAAGTTTCCCGCACGTGCTTTTGATGTGGGGATAGCCGAACAACATGCGGTTACTTTTGCTGCCGGACTTGTAACACAGGGAATGACCGTTTTTTGTAATATCTATTCTACTTTTTTACAGCGTGCTTATGATCAGGTAATTCATGATGTGTGTTTACAGAAATTACCAGTAATATTTTGTCTGGATCGCGCAGGGATTGTGGGTGAAGATGGTGCTACACATCACGGGATTTTTGATATAACCTATTTGCGGTGTATCCCAAATTTGATTGTTTTCGCTCCGCGGAATGAGATACAACTCCGA
>JBGTDF010000195.1:0-1940 GCA_041748455.1 Planktosalinus sp. | reverse complement strand
TCCTGGGGTGGCTGGGCTTTATATGCCATTTTAAACATGCTGTTCACTAATCCCGGTATCAGTGCAAATGAGGCAGTACCTAAAACATCCAGCACCTTTGAAATCACCCCCAACAAATCATCACCATAAGCAAAATCCACATTTTTTGGAATTTTAGTATAGGTCGTCCATGGTCTTTTATACATAAATTTTACGAATACCCCTTTTTCCGGATCATTGGGTTGAAAATTATGCGGATTTACCAGCACTTCAAAGTGATATAACTCTTTATTGGTAGCAGCACCCGGCAAATTAAATCCGGAAAAATCCAAAGTGGTCATCACTTTTTTCAGCGTATCGTCATAAGGGATTTTTTCCAGTCGATGTTCTTCCAATAAGAATAAAGGTGTGGTTTCTATCATTACCCCATGTATAAACCCAAAACTGCCGAAAGAAACCAATGCCGCATTAAACCAATCGTCATTTCTAACCAAATCAGCTTCCAGCCAGTCCACAAATTTTTGAGAGGCAACGGGATAGGATGCTTTTTCCAACCAGATATGTTTGTTATCGCCCGTGATGATATGTAATCCTGTTACAAAATCAGGAATGGCACCTGCGTGTATGCCTGCCCCATGAGTCCCGGTAGATAATGCACCTGCAATGGTTTGCCCATTACTGGCACCGGAGGCTTTCAAACTTCTTTGCGGAACTTTAGCAGCCAACCTGTTATTCACCTCATACATTATACTACCACATTGCAAAAAATAAAGATCTTCTGCTGTGTTTGCGTAATTGGGGGAAACATAATCCTGTGTTACCGGAAAGGAAAAATTTAAAGAAGAGGTGTCTATTATGCCTCCATCTGTTACACCAACTTTTGTAAAAGACCAGCCACTGCCCATGGCCCGCATTTTAATATTTTTTGATTTCGCATGTTTAATCAGCCATTGGAAATTTTTAGTTGACGCTAAATATCTGTCCCTGCGAGTTGGAAACTGATTCCCTTCCGGGTTGAATAATTTAAACGAAGCACCTTCCACAAGGGCGTGGGTAAAGTTTTCATGTTTGTTTGTCCACTCTTTTATGGGCAATATTTCAAGACCTGCTGGCAGCATATTTCGTGATTTTATTTAATCGTCCAGACCACCGTCGCCATCGGGTCTGCTACAACACCATTTTACATATCTGTGATTTACAATTCCCAGAGTAACTACGGACAAAAACGCCCCGCCAAAGCTTGTTTGTACCTCCACACCATTTAATGTTCCTTCCCGGCATACTCCATACGTGCAATTGGCACAATCAGGTCCCACATAGATTTCCTTTTGTTTTAAACCCCAGAAGTAACTCCAACTGGAAGCCCGGTAATGCGGGTTATTTGCAAAAGTATCACAATGGTAATTAGTCATGACCTTAGTGGATACACAAGAAAAAAGAACCGTAAAACACGCCAGAACGATTACTATTCTGCTTTTCCTGTAAATAGCTGAAATGGAAAAACCTGTTTTCATTTTACAATAGTTTACTGAATAACCGATTAATTGGTAATCAAAAATTACGCAAAACAATTTACGAAGTATTCTTTAAAAATCAGACAGGTTTTACCTGATTTTGAACAGGCTTTTACCTGATATATAATCGTTTATAAAAATGTGAAGAAGAAAATGTGTTCTATTTTATTATTAAAAAAACCTGCTATGCCAGCTTTCCTCAGCAGGGACTTCCCAATTTTCGAGATATTCTGCTTTTGTATTTATCAGGTTATTGAATACAATAGTGTTTTTTGAAATGGATTTGGCTTTTGCCATTGCTTTAAATTCCGAGAGAGGTTTATGGGTAAGGAATTGGCCCGTGTAAAAAGTGACATTCATTTTATCCAGTAAATCTATAGTGTATTCCTTTTCGAGATTTTGAATAAAATGTACCGAAGCATCGATGGAACATCCCGAAGCAGAGGC
>JBGTDF010000194.1:0-19197 GCA_041748455.1 Planktosalinus sp. | reverse complement strand
ACAATCAAATTGCTGTACCCTTGAGCTACCAATTTCTCATAAATGGCTGAGCCCACGAGTCCCTTATGACCGGCAATGTATATTTTAGAATCTTTTTTCACAGTCTATTCAAAGTAATTTTTGGATTCAAACCCTCCTTTTTTAAGGTATATCTTCTTTTGCACCCATTTTAAATCGCTTTCCATCATTTCCTTAACAAGATCTTTTATGTTATATTCCGGTGTCCATCCTAATATATTTTTAGCTTTTGAAGCGTCTCCCACTAACAAATCAACTTCGGTGGGGCGAAAATAATTTGCATCTACTTCAACCACTACTTTCCCCTTAGGAAGATCATACAGGGCGTTTTCACATTTTTCCACTCTACCCTTTTCATTTTTCCCTTTACCAGAAAAGCTGATGGTTATTCCTACTTCATTAAATGCCAATTGAATAAAAGCCCTCACTGTAGTTGTTTTTCCGGTAGCAATCACCCAGTCTTCTGCTTGGTTGTGTTGCAAAATCAACCACATCATTCTCACATAATCTTTGGCATGCCCCCAATCGCGGCTGGCGTCAAGATTGCCTATATAAAGTGTTTCTTGCAAGCCCAAAACAATTTGTGAAACCGCTCGGGTAATTTTACGGGTCACAAAAGTTTCTCCTCTTATGGGTGATTCATGATTAAATAAAATGCCGTTGCAAGCAAATAAATTATAGGCCTCCCGGTAATTTACGGTAATCCAATAGGCATACAATTTTGCCACGCCATAGGGACTTCTGGGATAAAAGGGGGTGTTTTCATTTTGGGGTATTTCCTGCACTTTGCCATACAGTTCTGAAGTGGAGGCCTGATAAATTCGGGATTTTTTTTCTAAACCCAGTAATCTAACCGCTTCGAGTATGCGCAGTGTCCCCAGTCCATCAACATTAGCGGTATATTCACTCATTTCAAAAGAAACACCTACATGGCTCATCGCAGCCAAGTTGTAGATTTCATCGGGTTGTATTTCCTGAATTAATCGGGTGATGTTTGAGGTGTCTGTCAAATCGCCATAATGGAGAAAAAAGTTTCGATTTTTTTCATGAGGGTCTTGATACAAATGGTCAATGCGGTCTGTATTTAATAACGAGGTGCGTCTTTTTATACCGTGAACGTGGTAGCCCTTTTGCAATAAAAACTCACTCAAATAAGCACCGTCTTGCCCGGTTATTCCGGTTATTAATGCCACTTTATTCTTTTTCATTGTGAGTAGTCTTCAAATTTTGATACAATTCTATATGCTGTGATACAATTCTATTTTTATGAAAATGCTCTTTAGCATAGATTACTATTTCTTCGGGTGGATATCCCTTTTTAGTTTTTATTAAATCACTTATGGCATTTTTTAATTCGCTACTAGTCATTTGTTCTGCTAAGATACCTGTTTTTTCTTTATGAATATGTTCTAAAGTGCCACCGGAATTAAAAGCAATCACGGGCACCCCACAGGCTATTGCTTCCAGCATCACGTTGGGCAGATTATCTTCACGGCTGGGTAAAATTACTGTATTGGCCAGATTATAAATTTCTGCCATTTCTTTTGTAGTTGAAATTTTGCCAAATTCCCTCAAATGATGGTGTTTAAAACGGGGCAGGGTTCCTTTTCCAACGGATAGCAAGGTGAGTGGTGTTTGCAGTTGTTCTAATGCCTCAATGAGTAAGTCCATTCCTTTGCGAGGGCTAGTGAGCGTGTCTGCAACTAAAAGCAGAACAAATGCTTCTGTATCCAACTCATATTTTTTGCGCAATGTGTTGCGGTTTTGTGAGTAAAACTCATTAAAATCGAGTGTATTAGGAATACAAACCGACTGAAAATGTGAAAATACCGTTGACTTGCGTGCGTGGGATAGCATCCAATGGGAAGGGCAAACGATGGCTGCGTTTTGAAGGTGTTGTATTGCAGCCGTTTTTATGGCAAGTACTTCTTTATCCAATTTAGATACCGCATGAGCATTTCTTATTGCATCGTTTTGGTAGTGGTACAATCCTAAAAACGGGTGCATATCGTGCAAGGTCCAGACCAGCGGCTTATCAAGATGTTCAAAAAATGTGGGGTAGTCAAGCAATCCTGAAACCCAATGCAGATGAATAAGGTCTGCTTGTTGCACTAAGGGATGTTTGTGAAGTTGAAACCTGCTAAAGGGCAAGGATGCCATTTCAAAATTTAAATGGGGCTTGAGCTTGTTATATGCTCGGGTGAGTTTTGATTGTTTATTGGGAAAGCAGTACGCGTTTATTTTAGAAAGCACTTTTTTAAATAAAGTGGGCTTTTTATACTCAAAAAATAAATCTTTTATTTCATTTTCCTCAAAATCAATGGTTTTATTTACAGACAAAAAAGCCACTTTCATCCCATATTTTTGCATAGCCACAAACAATCGTTCTGCTGCAGTACCGGCACCGCCTTTTGTCGTGTATGTGATGTGTAGGATTTTCAAGGAATGTATTTTTTAAAAAGTTTATGATATATTTTTCTTAAAAATTCTCTAGCGTATCTTATAAAATAACTTTTAGGATAGTTATAAAATAAATAATCAATTGTTACCTCCTGCACATTTTTAAGATACTGCCAAGTGGAGTCGTTTTTAGTACTTTTCCAGGAATGATTCCATAAATGTACTGCTATACTTTTTGAAGTGATAAAATCTTTGAAATCTTGATCACTTTGTTCATAAGGCATTGCATAAAACACTTCTGGTGGAAAAATTGCTATTTCTTTAGTTTTGTTTTTTAATATGTATGGTGTAAAAGTATGCGTAATTACCGGTGGTGAAAACACATCAAAATAGGTGTCTTGATAATGATTCAAAATATATTCGGTCATCTGATTACCTGCAAGCGCTCCAAAAATACCAAAAGCAAGTCTGCCAGACACCTCTTCTCCAATAAAAAAGGTGTGTTCTAACAAAAAATCAATAGTCTTTAGTAACAGCATATCGGTATCTAAATAAATACCTCCTTCTTCAAAAAGAGCTTTTGCTCGTACAAAATCGGCTGCAAAGGCGTATTTTTTTTTTCGAAGAGCGTTTTTGAAAAAGGGTGTTTTAATGTGTTTTGTATTGCTTTCATTCCATTCTTTTATTGTAAAATCAGGACAAAACAAACGCCAACTCTCAATACATTTTTCAACCAAAGGTGGTTTTGGATTTTTGCCGAACCAACAATAATGTATTTTTTGGGGGATCATTACAGGTTATTTACACTTTTATTTCTGAAAATCCGCAACAATAATCGCAGCACTCCTGAAGTAATTTTATGCGAAGTCTTCGATTTTTCCAATTCGACCAAAATCTTAAAACGATTCATTTGAAGAAGTTGCAAATAATTATAGTCTTCGTAAAATTGAGAAAACTCAGTTTTAAGTATGGCTTCTCTTTCGGCTCTTCTTGTAAAAGTTCCCTCTGCGGTAGCACTTATCCCATCAAGATTATAGGAAGTTAATACTTCATGTATAGTTTTTGTACTACATCCCTGAGCTAGGGCATGAATAAAGAATTTCCAGTCTGATACAATTTTATAGGATTCGTCATATAGCCCAACTTTTTCAAACAACGTCCGTTTTATAATTACTGCCTGATGAGCAAATGTTTCTTCAAACAAATAGGAAAACCGGATTTTATCAGGATGTTTTTTTATAAAATCTTTTCCCTGTCCTTTTAAATGAATATCGAAAAGTAATAGGTCTTCTGTGCTAATAAATTTTTCAATTTTTGTCAACACATTCTCGCTATAAAAATAATCCCCGCTATTTAAGAACAAGACATACGATCCATTACTTTGAGCAATACCTTTATTCATTGCATGATAAATACCATGGTCAGTTTCACTGACACTGTATGCTAAATAGTTCTTATATTTTTGTATTAATACTGAGCTACCATCTGTAGAACCACCATCTATTATAATAAATTCAATCCAATCACATTGTTGCGCAACCACACTCTCTATGGTTTTCTGTAAACCTGAAACATTGTTATAATTTACCGTAATAATTGATAATAATTTCATAAATTAAAAAAAGCTAGTTACATATAGAACAGTATTTCTATTATTATAATTCAATTAATTTTGTAAATATATTCTTTTCAAAATATAAATTTCATTGTTTACCACTATGTTTTCTAAAATCATGAATGTATTTTTATTCGCATACACAAAGCATAAAACACAAGTATTGAGTGTAAACTTGGATTCTTTGAAAAGTTAGAAAGATACGTTCAGGATCATAGAACTATATCACAAATTTATTATTTATCAAATAGACGTGTTTACTTAAAAAAAACTTATTAAACTCGTTTTGTTGATTTTAAAATTGAACATATTTTTTTTTGTATTTTCTTAAGCAATAGCCGACTATCAATCTTGTGGTTTTGCCATTTTTCTGCTACAAATTTAATTTCATATTCAGGATCTATTTCAGGTTTATAATACTCCTTTTCAATTAAATTAATACTTGAAGTTTTAAGTAAACTTGTGTTTAATCCTTCCATTTTTTTAGTATGTGTAGCGTTGTTATTAAATCCGATATTATTAACTAAATTAATATTGGGTCTGATAACATATAAGTCGTTTTTTAAGCAAGTATAAACCCATTGATAATCCCAAGTATCTTTTTTACCGTTGAGTGTATTCTTAAAATGTCCTCTCCAAAGTGCAAACCATTCTTCTTGTGGCCAATTAGTTTCTAGCTTTAAAGAATTTAAAAGAGTGGAGCCCTGTGTAAAATCTATATTTAAGTTTACACTATTCCACGATTTATTAACAAGCTCATTAGACCGTCTCCAAGTAGCCCATCCCCACATATTAAAATATCGACTTAAACCATAGGATTGGTTCTTATTCTCATACCCTAAATTACAACCATTAATAGAAAATATATTTGCGTTATTTTGATATTTTATTAATAGCTTACCTGCAAAATCAAAAAAACTAATATCAGGTATTAAATCATCCTCTATTATTATGCCCAATTCTTCTTCACTAAAAAACCAATCTAATGCTCCTTGTACCGCTTTTTGACAACCTAAATTAGTTTTTCTAAACAAGGTTTTTAACTCACAGTCCCAGTCAATATTGGTCAACAAAAATTCTCTTACCTCTTTACATTTTTCTGCTTCCCCTTTAACCGAACTTCTTGGTCCATCGGCTGCAATAAATATTTTTTTTGGCTTTACTTTTTTAATAACTGCAAAACTCTCCTTCGTTTCAAAAGGTCTGTTAAAAACAAGATATAAGATGGGGGTTTGCAATTTTTCTATTTTATTGTATTAATTTAAGTGACTTGCAAAGCATTATTCATTTTTGATTTACTTATTTTTTTTATTTAACACTAAAGAGAAATTAAAAAGTAGTCTTTGAGAATTATTAGACTCTGCTCTACCTACCTAAATATCATATAACTTTTAATTTTATTAGAATTCTACATTAAATTTTAAATAAAAATTTTATAGAAAAACGAACAGCATTAGACGCCGCTTTGGTTTTGTGGTAAATCTAAAAAATAAATAAATTAGATCAACAAATCTTTATTTAAATCAACGTCCTTTTAGTAGTATGCGCATCATTTTTTTAAATAAACCCCAAGATGTATTTAATCTTCCGGGAGTTTCTGATTTTAAGGGTAAAGATATGGATACCGGTTTCTTTTTGCCAAAGGCATAGTCTATTTCTTTTAAAGTTTTGTAATTATTTGTTTGCAAGTCCTTTTTATATTCCATATAAATCGGCACTATATCGGGTCGATTGTCTAAGGTGAAATTTTCATTGTAAGAGGCAAGGATGGGCAAGGCTTCCATTTTAAAATGGCTGTAATGAAAAAAACATAAAGGGGTTTGTTCATCGTTTACAAAATAGTTTTCATCTATTAGCAATAGGTTTCTTTCATGTAAATTCCAGTTGGCCATATTATAGCCCGAATGTCTTAGAACAAAAACCTTATCTAAAAAAGCCGGTGCATACCCCAACCAGATCTGGTCATAAAAATACCCTTTCTTTAAATCATGAAAACCATATTTTTTTACCCGTTTATCCCACCAATCCACAAAAGAAAGTGTCTCGTTTGTTTTATTCATTGCTAAAAACCCAAGGTTGTAAATCCCTGTGCGCATCAGGTCTTTATCCTGCGGATGACCTATTTCAGGAGTTGGACTGCATATATGGGGGGTGAGAATAACATCGGCCTGTTTTAAACCTGAAAACACTTCTTCAAACTTTGAAAATACTTTAATATCCGGGTCGATGTATAACACTGTTTTGCTTCCTGATTCAAAAAAATATTTGAAGAGTTCCGGTTTGATTACGGTGCAAAATTCAGCAATGCTATAGACATTTCTTAATTTCTCAACCAACTCAGGAAAAACATCGGTAACCCATAAAACCTTATCTGCCCCCAGTGCATCATAATTTATAGCTTTGTTAGGTGTATCCAAAATCGCTAAAACAAAATCTATTTCAGGATGGTGTTTTTTAAAAGAAACAGCAAGCGTTTTAGCATGGGCAAGGTAGTTGTTGGCACATATAGTAAAAGCAGTGGTCATTATCTAAATACTTTTTTTAAAAAGGATTTTATTTTATTTTTCAAATTCAAGTGTTTTGTAAATACCAAATTCCCCTTTTTAATTCTAATTTTTGAGGATTGGTTGTTTAAGGTGTGAATCAGTTCCCCATAAAAAAGTTCATCTTTCCCGCGTATAGAATTCAAGAAATCATTTAAAAATTTTAAGTCCTTTTTTTTGGTACAATAACTTAAATAAACCTTTGCACTTCGGATACAATATTTTTTTATTTCCTGTATGACCCTTTCTTTAAAACCCTTGAAGTCAATCATCCCTGGAAATTGACCCAAAGTCATTTGATACTTATTCAAAACTGTTTTATTTGAATAAACGCCTTTTTGGTGAACTCTGTAGTTGAATGTGAATTCATTTAAAAAAAAAAAATTCCCGGTAGATGCAAGATACATATATAATGGCCAATCACCAATTGTAACCTCAGACATATACTCAGGAAGTGAATTGTTTTGAAAGGCATTTCTAAACAAAACCCCGGGCGTATGTATATAGTTTCCATTAGCCAGCTTATAAATGTCTGTGTTTTTTTTTGGGATTTCAAACGAGTTATAGTAACCAGCAGGGTTTTTGTCGTTTTTGTAAAAAGCGTGCTCTTTTTTTGATTTATCAGAATAAATCACATTTCCGTTTGTGAAGATTAGTGCATATTCCTTGTTTCCTTCCAAAAAATCCACCTGTTTTTGTAATTTCAACGGGTCTGTCCAGTAGTCGTCTCCTTCACAGAGGGCGATGTATTTGCCACGGGCATTGTAGAGGTTGTATAAAAAATTAAAACGCCCGGTGGGGGTACCGTTGATGGCGATGTTGTTATCACGATGGTGCAAAAACAATCTAATTTTGTCAGGGTGTTTGGAGGCATACTCCAGGCAGATTTCTCTGGTGCCATCTGTACTTGCGTCTTCACCCAGTAAAATTTCAATAGGAAAATTGGTTTGCTGCATCAGGATTCCATCCAAGCACTGTTTAATATAGTTGACGTGTTGGTAGGTCTGGACACAAACGCTCACCACAGGCTGCTGCTCGCTGATGTCCTGATGGACAATGACTTCTTTTTTTTGGTACTTATTTAAAAACTCATGATAGTTCACTATAAACTATTTAATTTATTCCAGCTTCCCTTATCGAATTGTCTAAAATTTGTAGACTTAATTGGTACTATTTTCTTAGCAAATTTACTATCAAGAAGTGAAAATATTTTTGAAAATACCAAAGTTGGATTAGCACACAAATTTTCATACTGAATCGAGATATATTTTGATTCATCAAGCTCTTTCAGCTGGTTTTCAATAGCTTGATTTGTACACTTCACTTGTTCTAAAACTTGCTTTTCAGGGATTTCTCGTGAAATTAAGTGATATTCAGGTGGCTTGAATGAATACCATTCATTTGTATTGCCAAAATAATTTTGTCGAGCTTTGAGAAGTGACTGAGCATTATAAACAGTGTCTCTTTTTATAAAAACGAAATATGAATTGGATATGTTTTCAGCCAAAAACTCAATATTCCAGTTCATAATCATGGCTTTCATAAACAATGGTTTATCATATACAGTTTGCAAAGCGTTTAAATTATTTTCAAACAACTTTATATCTACATCGTTTAACTCTTTTGCAGTTAGTTGTTGTATGTCATTGAATTTAAAAAAACGCCTCCAAAAATACCAGAATTCGTTAGGGCTTAAAGCACCTGTTGTTTTACCTAAAGTTGATTTTAAGTTTATAGTATCGGTTTCATGCATTCCAAACAATTCTCCTTTATCATCCAGTTCAAATAGCATTTTCTGAATTAAAGCCCCCACATAAGGGGAATAATAAAACCTGGATAAAAAATTAGTGGGATAACACCATTCAGTATGTTGTGCTAAAAGTTGTGTCAACAAAGTAGTGCCACTTCTGGCACAACCGATAATAAATAGTTTTGGTTGGTCACTCTTAAATTCTGTAGTTTGGGATACATCAACGATATTAGCTTCCAAAGTTTTTAAAATGGACTCCAGTTCTGAATTTTTTTTATGAGAATTCAGTCGTTTGTTATTCTCCATATAGCTCTATAATTTCAACAATGCGATTCATATCCTCCTCATTATAACGATGATCAATTGGTAAAGCTACTAAATTTGTGGTATAGAAATACTCTAAACTTGATTTTGGGGTTCTTTCTAACACATCCGGCCAATACGTTGCAACAAAAATCCTATTGGTAATTAAAAATTCCTTAAGCTTTGAACTAGAAGCCATATAGGGATAAACCATAGGGGATATTCCTTTTTCAATGGAAAAATCCAAATTGTTTTTTAGTTTTAAATGCTCGTGAAGGAATTGAAAATTTAAGGCTCTTTGCATAGCAGCCTCTTGATAATCCACCCCTTTGGAAAGGATTGTCAAAGTCAAATTTGACATCCTTTTAAGTGGTTCATTTTTTAACGCGTTGTCATTTAATTTAAAATCTTCAAAACCACTTTCGGCACCTGTTTCCAATCGCTTCAGTAAATGACTCATTCTATTAACGGAAACATCTACTTCTAATTCTTCATCCAAAACCAAATCTGTACTCAAATAAGCCCCATCGGGAACACCAAAAAATTTCCTTGCACAATAAACAGTATCTACTCCCGGAAGGGGTTTTGAAAAAAATGCTTGAGCGTTATCTATAATTATGTTTGGAATTGTAGCTGTCAAGTGTTTGATATAGTTGTCTTTTAAACCAAAATAATTAGTATATATTAATAGCTCACCATCTCTTAAAACCGGTATTTTCTCGATTTCAAGATGTTTGTTAATTGCATAAAAAGAGATTGAAATATCTACTTTTTTTATGGCATCAATTAAAACACCGCATGTATAATGTGGTAAATAGACTTTACTGCACTTACGTTTTTGAAGTACATAAACAATAGCATTGCGTGCAGTATTCAAGCGATAGAGGGATGTATAATATTCATTCCCTGAACCCGAGAGTTCCAATTCAAAATACCCCCCTATTGCTTTATTTTTATTCATCACACCAATTCATATTGATTTAACATTTCCCTGACCTGCTCCTTGGAATTAAACATCAACACATCAATGATGGATAAGTTGGGGATAAATTCATTGCTAAATTGCTTATAAACAATGGGGTTGCTTTTTAAAAACAGAAGGTCTAGTCCTTGTTCTTTAAATATTTTCTTGTCATATAACTCCAAGCCCCCTATTGGGTTGATGTAAGATTTACTTTCAAGCATTTTACACATTTCAATTAATCGTTCACCTCCTTTTAAATGAGGTGTTTCAGAAAAATGCATTGAACTCTTTTTAAACTTTGAAGTTATTGATAAATAATTACAAATTTCCTTGGTTGAATCTATTGCCAGGTCTGCGATTGTTTTTTTAGTTGTTTTCAAAACAGATTCTACTAAGTTGAATGTTTCTTGAAAAAAAGGAGCTTTGGAATAGTTTATCTGAAGTGATTTTAAAAATTGTGAATTTCTGGTCTCGTAAAGCTTTTCATTAATCTCAGTCTTACTTATTTCAATAAAAGAACTTTGATTACTTAAAGGAACACTAAAATATTTAGGCTCTCCCTTTATCAATACTCTGTTTCGATGAATCCAACCACTTTTAATAAAATTGACGTCATCATAAAACACAAACGTATCCACAGCATTGATTAATTGGAAATACCCAATATAAGGAAACAGGTAAGGTTGCATGATGGCTACCTTCATAATGTCTTGTTTAAAATGTCACAAATCAAAGTCAGATTTTCTTTTTCTAGCTCATGACCCAACGGCAAACACAACACCCGCTTGTAAATACTGTCACAAACCGGCACCTCTGCACTTTGAACATACGGTAGTGTATGCAAACCGGGATAAAAATAACGCCTCGGGAAAATTTGTTGTTCTTTTAATACTTGTTCTACTTTTAATAATTGTTCTTCCGTTTCAAAAAGTACCGGGTAATAACTGTAATTCCAGCTGGTGCCTTCCCGCAATTTAAGTTTTTGCAGCTTAGTAAAGTTAAGGTGTTGGTCATAATAGGCCACCACCTGCTTTCTGCTTTGAAGTATGAGCTCCATATAAGGCAATACCGCCAGTCCCATAGCAGCCTGGAGTTCGCTCATCTTGCCATTGATGCCCAGATCGTGAAACGCGAGCGGGCCGTCATGTCCAAAATTGTGGAAGTTGTATAGCTGTTTATGTAAAGCTGCATCTGTAGTTACCATCGCTCCTCCCTCGCCGGTATGGAAAAGTTTGGTGGCGTGAAAACTCAACGTACTTACATCGCCATAGTTCAACAGGGATTGTCCTTTATAGCGCACCCCAAAACAATGGGCGGCGTCATAGATGACTTTTAAGTCAAATTTTTTGGCGATACCATCAATAGTTTCTACAGCACAAGGGTTGCCAAATACATGCGTTGCAAGGATGGCGGTAGTCTTTGGCGTGATGGCAGCTTCGATGAGGGTTTCATCTATCGTTAAATATTCCGGGTGAATATCTACAAACACCGGGGTGCAATGCTGCCAAACGATGGCCGCTGTAGTCGCCACATAGCTAAAGGGTGTGGTGATAACCTCGCCTTCTTTACCAAAAAGTTCCAACGCGATTTGTAATGGTACCGTACCGTTGTTAGTACAAATGATATTTGGTATTTGCAAATAGTTTTTAAGCTTGTCTTCCAGTTCCAAAACAAGTTCACCCCGGTTGGTCAGCCACTGTTTGTCCCAGGCACCTTGTAAAATGTCTTGATACTCTTCAATGGGCGGGAGAAAGGTTTTAGTGACGTTGATCATTTTTTAATAGCTTCAGTTTTATTTTCCCAAGGCATTTCTTGGTATTTCGGGGTGATTTCTATAAAATCAGCCAGTTTTTGAATAGCCCCTGGTTGGGATAAATTTACAACTAAAAAGTTGGGTTTGTTTTTAAAGTAGTGTTTGATCTGTTTGTTACGCTCTTTATAAATGTGAATCAGATGTTCTCTGTTGTAGATATCAACATCCTCTTCTCCATATTTTTCCTTAAAACTTTTCCAGATAAAACCTTTATAACGATAGGATGCCTCTTGCAAATCCTCTTTTGTAGGCAGTTGACCGGCTTTACCAAACAGTTTTGTGTGAAATTTAGTAATGGAGTTGTACCATTGTTCGGGACTGTCCCGCTCAGTAAGGATAAATTTGGCATTTGGGAAATGATGGTCCAACAAGACATATAAATACTCATTACTAAAAGGCACATCCTGAAACATCTCTGCGGTTTCACAGTATTTCAAAATGGGTTTCCAGTTCCTCGCAATATAATCGTCTATCAATAATTCGGCTGTTGGTTGGTCGCCTACTTTAAAGTTGTGGTCTTGAAAGAATTTTTGCAAAGAGGTGGTTCCGGTTTTGTTTTGACCGATACAGAATATTTTGGGTTTGTTTTTTTTAAACAGCATTTTTAGATAGGGATATGCATCCATTTTAATTTTAAACCAATCAATTCTTCCAATCCTTGATTCTTAGATTGAAAGTGTTTTAAAAGTTTTAAATATAATACTTCATCCATATTTTCATTGTATTTTCTTTTGTTTTTTGGTTCCAGATTCAATGTAAGCCTATCAAAATTTGAAATGGATAAAAACCCTGCTATGGTATTTAAACATCCAAGGATATCATTTTTAAAGTCTTCAAATTCCAAAAATAAAAAGGACGCCAGATCAAAATAGTCAAAATAAGTTTCTATTTGTTCTTTGTAATACCCTCTTTTGATAAATGAAGGTTCAATTATGGAGGAATCAAAATCCAAAGACAATTCTTTTTCAACACAGGTTTCAAAAGAGGGAAAAACAGGTTGATCCTTATATAAAAATGGATATAATTGTTCTCTGGGTGAAATGACTGTTTTATTGGCAAAGATTTCTAGAAGCAATTTATCCTCTTTCATCTGTCTGTACATATTCCAAGCAGAAAAAGCCCTCTTCACCGGGTCTCTTAGAAGCACTATAAATTTCATCTTAGGGTCAAATTCATGAATTTTTTTTGCTGTACCGGGATAATAAATATAGCGAGGTGTTGCCTCAAAGGATCGGTGATATGTAAAATACTTTTTTGGGAATAATTTTTTATAGTTTTGTGAAGGTGTAACATTTAAAGTGTCAAAATAATGCAATTCCTTTGGTGAAGATGCTATTAAATCCGGATGTTGTTGTAAATAAAAATACAAAGATGAAGTACCTCCCTTTTGTACACCAATAATCATAAAAGAAGGGGAAACATGTCCAAAATTCATATAAGAAAAATTCTATAAATTAACTCAAATTTGTAAAAGTCGATTTTAACAAGAAGGGTTGCCAAATTTCTGTCTCATGCAATATCTGAAATGTAAACACATGATTCATCCTCAGTACAGGACTTTTCATTTCAGTGTCTGTAACAGATAAATTTATCGAATAAAGACCCTTTGATAATTGCACGTTTGTGTGGGTTACTATAAACTCAAAAACCGAATCCTCTGTTTTTTTTAAATCCTGATCCAAATTTTGTTCCAATACAGCTATAGGTCTTTGCTCCTTATCAAAGATATTGATTGTAAATTTAGGATTTAGATGTTCTTCTTTAATTTTAAATTTTAATTGCAGTTTTAAATCTTCTCCCCAAGCCAATTGAGGAATGCCCTCTTCATAATCAGTGGCATCTACCATTTCAATACTTTCAAGTGCAATACTCCCATCATCGAACACCACACTACTCTCATTATTCACAAAACGGGTGTAGTACAAATCAATGGCCTTTGCCACATCCTCCCCATGAAACTTGGCCATCCCATTTTCCATCAAAATAATCGAAGTACATATTCTCGAAACCATGGGCATACTATGCGATACAAAAACAATCGCTGTTCTGGGTAAAATGGTATCAATCGTCTTAAAGCATTTCAACACAAACCCCAAATCCCCCACGGCAAGCACTTCATCAATAATCAATACATCAGGCTCCATTTGTGCGGCTATGGCAAAACCCAGACGCACTTTCATGCCGCTGCTGTAGTTTTGCACGGGCATATCGATAAACTCTCGTAACTCTGCAAAGTCTATGATGTGGTCGAGCTTGCTGTCTATTTCTTTTTTGGTGAATCCCAATATTGCCCCGTTGTTATATATGTTTTCCCTTCCCGTAAGTATAGCATTAAAACCCGCCCCAAGTTCAATGAGCGCACCTACCCTGCCCTTGATGGTTACTTTCCCGGCATCGGGGTTGATGAGTCCGTTGAGGATTTTCAATAATGTACTCTTCCCTGCACCGTTATGGCCTATAAGCCCCAGGCACTCCCCGCGTCGTAACTCAAACGAAATATCCTTCACCGCCCAGAATTCCTTGGGCCGCAATGCTCGCTCTACCTTGTTACCGCGCATCCCCGACAAAAGATCCTTCACCCCATACCAGAGGCTGGTCTTGAGGTCTTTGCAGAACTTTTTGGAGAGGTTTTCGACGATGACGAGTGGCTCGGGGTTCATGTTTTGTTGTCGGTTTTCGGTTGTGGGTTGTCAGTTGTGTGTTGTCAGTTTGTGGCTTTGCCCACCTTAGCTTTAACGGAGGTGGGGTTAAAAATAAGGAATCTTATGGGAATAATGAATATTGAATATTAAGTAATTGAGAAATTAAGTAAACTCCTACGCTGAATCTTCGGAGTTCGAAGATTGGGTAATTGAGGGATTGAGTGATTAAGGGAGATTTCCATTTATGATACTTTTGGAAATCCGCCAGTGCGCCGGCTGACCCCTCGCTAAAAATGTCCTCACTTCGACTTCGCTCAGTGACCGCAGGACATTTTCTTTACGCTCGGTCCGGGCCGGGGGGTGCGCGCAATGGCAATTTACTGCGCTTCCTGATAAATCGGGACAAGCTGTGTTAGGTTCTGTTTCTCGCAAAGTCGCAAAGCCGCAAAGAGATTTGGTATTCTATTAAATGTTAGTGTCATTCGAATAAATTTGGAAAATTCGGAATCATTCGGATTCATTCGGATTACACAATCATTCCAGCAGCCACAGTCTCATTAGTGGTCTCATCAATCAAAATAATACTCCCCGTCATTCGGTTATCGCGATAGGGGTCCAGCATCAATGGCCGAGTGGTTTTTAGGGTGACCCGTGCAATGGCATTCATTGTTAACTCTTTATCTTCGGTATTACGGGCATAGGTATTAATGTCTATCTGATAAACGATTTCCTTGATCATTGCCATTTTCTCGTTGGAGGTATGCATAATGGTATATTTTGCACGGGGTCTGGCAGGACGGTCATGGAGCCAGCAAAGCATCACATCAAACTCCTGCAGCATTTGAGGTCGGTTGTTTGTTTTTACCAGCATATCCCCACGGCTGATGTCGATATCCTCTGCCAGTGTCATGGAAACAGACATGGGTGCAAAGGCCTCCTGAACGTCTGCTTCCCCGGCATTAATGGAGGTGATTTTTGACGTAAAACCGGAAGGCAAAACAACTACTTCGTCCCCAACCCTGTAAATCCCACTGGCGATGCGACCGGCATAACCCCGGTAATCGATAAACCCCTCCCGCTGCGGACGTAAAACCATCTGTACCGCAAAACGG
This sequence comes from Planktosalinus sp., assembly GCA_041748455.1. Taxonomy (GTDB): domain Bacteria; phylum Bacteroidota; class Bacteroidia; order Flavobacteriales; family Flavobacteriaceae; genus Planktosalinus. The sequence goes on along the minus strand of JBGTDF010000194.1, from coordinate 4,037 downwards.
GCGTCAATTTTATTGATATCGCTGCTTATATGCAGGGTCTCGAGCGTATGTAAAAGTGGTGAACCCAGATACCAGTCCATATTCCCGGAACGGTTAACCACATTATCTCCGTTCAAAGCACTTATGGGAATAAACCGAACATCCTGTATATCCAGCTTGGAAGAAAACTCTTCAAAATGGGTGACAATTTTATTGTACACGGCTTCGTCATAATCCACAAGGTCCATTTTGTTGATGCACACTATCATATGCGGTATTTGCAACAAGGAAGCAATAAAGGCGTGTCGCTTGGTTTGTTCGATCACGCCGTGACGGGCATCCACAAGGATAATGGCAGCGTTTGCGGTAGAGGCTCCCGTCACCATATTGCGGGTGTATTGTATGTGTCCCGGGGTGTCGGCTATGATGAATTTGCGTTTGGGGGTTGTAAAGTAACGGTATGCCACATCTATGGTAATCCCCTGCTCCCGCTCATCCCGTAAACCATCTGTAAACAAGGCCAGGTCCACACCCTCGTGTCCCCTGCGTTTACTGGTTTCTGTAACCGAAGCCAGCTGGTCTTCAAAAATAGACTTACTGTCATACAGCAACCTTCCGATAAGGGTGCTCTTTCCGTCATCGACAGAACCGGCGGTGGTGAATCTTAATAATTGGTTGTTATCCATATTTTTCCGAATTAATGCGAATTTATCCGAATGTGATTTATACTCTATTTAAAATTCTTTTATATGTTAAAGATGGAGTTCCAAAATTGACGAGAATTCCGAGTTCTTTTTTGGTTGCAACTAAATAATTCTTTACTTGAGCATAATGTGCGGGCGGAATAAAACTCACTGTTTTTAATTCTATAATTATTTTATCATAACACAAAAAATCAGCTTTAAAATATTTCTTTAATTTTTTATCACCGTAATATATTTCCATTTTCACTTCTTTGATAAAAGGAATTTCTAGATTTGAAAATTCATTTTCAAGAGCTTCCTGATAAACGGATTCCAAAAATCCCGGACCAAGTTCGCTATGCACTTTCATACAAGCTCCAATTATTTTAAAGCTTTCTTCCTTAAAGAGTATTTTATTGTTTTCCATCTTTAATTCGTAAAATTCGGATTAATTCGTATAAATTCGGATTATTAAAAATAACCCTCACGCTTCCTGTCCTCCATCGCTGTCTCTCCTCGTTTGTCATCTGCGCGGTTGCCTCTTTCGGTAAGTCTCATGGTGGACACTTCGGCTACTATTTTTTCCAGGGTATCGGCATCTGACTCGATACCGCCGGTGATGGTGATATCCCCCAGGGTTCGGAACCTTATTTTCTTCTTATGGATTTCTTCGCCGGGTTCGAGTGTGAGGAATTCAGAGTTGGGTATCCAGGAATCGTTTCTCCATACTACTTCGCGCTCGTGGGCGAAATACAGGGATGGGATAGCGATATTTTCCCGTAAAATATAATTCCACACGTCCATTTCTGTCCAGTTGGAAATGGGGAACGCCCGGAAGTGTTCGCCTTCAAAATGTTTTCCGTTGAGGAGGTTCCACAATTCAGGTCGCTGGTTTTTGGGATCCCACTGCCCAAAATCATCGCGGTGGGAAAAAAAGCGTTCCTTGGCCCGTGCCTTTTCTTCATCGCGCCTTCCGCCTCCAATGGCACAGTCCACTTTATGCGTTTCTATCGCATCGAGTAAGGTAGTGGTCTGAAGGGCATTTCGGGTGGCACTTTTCCCGCGTTCTTCTGCCACACGGCCTTCGTCTATGGATTTTTGCACAGAGCCCACTTTTAACCGGACCCCTAGATCCTCCACCAACTGATCCCGGAACTGCATGGTTTCCGGAAAATTATGTCCGGTATCCACATGCAGCAACGCAAAGGGAATCCTTGCCGGATGAAAGGCTTTTTTTGCAAGATGTGTCAGCACAATAGAATCCTTTCCGCCCGAAAATAAAATCACCGGATTTTGAAATTGCGCATATACTTCGCGTAAAATAAAAATCGCTTCCGACTCGAGTTCGTCCAGATAATTGAGATAAAATTTTTGCATAGGTTCAGCGTGCTATGATTTGTTCTACAAAGGTAATTACTTTTTTTACACAGGCTTCCGGGGTGGTGTTTTCTGTGAGAATATGCAAATCAGGTTGCTGAGGCGGTTCATAAGGGGCATCGATGCCGGTGAAATTTTTGATTTCGCCCCTACGGGCTTTTTTGTAGAGTCCTTTGGGATCGCGTTGTTCGCAAACAAACAGTGGGGTGTCTATAAAGATTTCAAAAAAATGAGCATCCCCAATAATTTCTTTGACCATCTCCCTATCCTTTCGCGTAGGCGAAATAAAAGATGCCATGGTGATGATTCCCGCATCGACAAAAAGTTTGGCAACTTCTGCGATGCGCCTCAGGTTTTCGTTACGGTCTTCTTCCGTAAAGCCCAGATCCTTATTAATTCCGCCGCGAATGTTGTCCCCGTCCAGCGTGTAGGTGTGCATGCCGGTGTTAAATAACTGCTCTTCCACAGCATTGGCAATCGTTGACTTTCCGGAACCCGACAGCCCTGTAAACCAAAGCACAAAAGAAGCATGTTTGTGGGCTTCATTGCGACGCTTTCGCGAAATGGTATACTCGTGTTTTTTAATATTTTCAGCCATTTACTTGATTTCTTCCCTGTTTTTTAATCCAAAATTTATGCGATACCAAAATCTTTCATGCAGGTAATATAATACCATTTTTGTTAAAAGTTCTGCAATTCCTATTTTTATCCCCAATAAAGGGCTTCCTGTGATGAACCATGAAATCACCATGGTGTCCAGCGTACCCACAACCCGCCAGGTGATGGTTTTTACAAGGTGTCGTTTACGGCTTTCCCTTAATATACTATCCCTAAAAATAGTGATTTTAAACCACAAGCGCTCGTGCAGGTAGTACAAAATCAGTTTGGTAAGTACTTCGGCAAGACCAATCTTCACCCCGGTCAAAGGATTACCCGATAGCACCCAGGCGAGCAGCATGGTATCTAAAGTACCTACAATGCGCCAGGTAATTGCTTTCAGCAAGTGCCGTTTGCGGGACGGATCACTCATTGGTTACCAGAAAATGATTGTTTAATAAGTTTTTTTTGTTGTATTTCATTTCCAGGCCGGTATTCATATCCAAAACCGGAATACCCACCGCTTTACAAATGGCGTGACCGGCTGCGGTATCCCATTCCATCGTAGGTGCAAAACGCGGATACACATCTGCAAGCCCTTCGGCGATAAGGCAGAATTTTAACGAACTCCCTTTAGAAACAATTTCAGGGGGTCTTTTTGACTCTCTTTCCATTTGCTCCATAAATTGTGAGGTGGCTTCATTCAGATGGGAGCGGCTTGCTACCACCCGCAATAGATTTGGATGAATAAAAGGGGTTATAGGTTTCGCTTTCGCGAAAAGGGAATCCATAGCTTCCTCATCATCTCTTAATTGTACTTTAAATGCCTTACCCTCATCAACAATGGCGTAATACAACTCGCCGGTAGCAGGAACGAGGATAACCCCAAGAGCGGGTAATCCCTCTTTGACTAGGGCGATATTGACTGTAAATTCGTCATTCTTTTTAATAAATTCCTTAGTCCCGTCCAGCGGATCGACAATCCAGCAGCTTTTCCAATCCTTTCTAATTTCATAAGGTATTTGTTTGTTCTCTTCACTGATGATGGGAACAGGGGTTTGCTGAAGAAGAATAACGATTACCTTATTTGCCGCCTGATCTGCTTCTGTGAGTGGAGAATGGTCACTTTTTAGTATGACGTCAAAATCATGAACATACACTTTCATAATTTCCTTTCCTGCAAGAATAGCTGCTTTAATTGCTATTTTAAGGTGTTGTTTCATTTTGGATGATGGTTGATTTGTTGATTGGTTGATTGGTTAATTGGTTATCGGTTATCGGTTATCGGTTATCGGTTATCGGTTATCGGTTATCGGTTATCGGTTATCGGTTATCGGTTATCGGTTATCGGTTATCGGTTATCGGTTATCGGTTATCGGTTATCGGTTATCGGTTATTTTC